>CAYSMQ010000645.1:0-2142 GCA_964432035.1 uncultured Ardenticatenaceae bacterium | reverse complement strand
CTTCAATGGATTGGCGATAGCGTCCCGCAAAACGGCGCGCCGTTGCACGACGAGCAAGCGTACGAGCCAACAGTTCGAAATCCTGACCCTCTTGCAGTTCCTCAATCGCTTCATCTAGCAGGGCCATGCCCTCTTCCTGTTGCCCGCGATTGGTCATGACGATGCCCTGTAGCGATTTGAGCGCGGGAGAGAGGACCATCACCGGTAGCGACTCCAGCCATTCGGCCAGCGTCGCCAGTTGACCCTGTTGCGCCAGGTCTGTTCCCGCGCGTTCCACCAGCTGTGCCGTGGCCCGGGTATCGCCGAGCTGTTGGTAAAGGTCGTGCGCCTTTTCCCAGTCGCCACGTTCCGCATAAACGTCGGCGATGCGGCGGCGCAGGGCCTCGACGCGCTCAGCATCGGTGTCTTGTAATTGTGCCTGCAAAAAGTCGCGGAATAGATGATGGTAACGTACCCAGCCCTGGCCCACAGGTAGCACGAAAAGGTTGCTGCGTCCGATAAAGTCGATGATTTCCTGCCAGTTCTGGTCGCCCAGGAAATCGTGCAGCGCCTCTTGGCAAAGAGCATAGTCGAATTCTTCTAGAAAGGAGGAGTGCAACAAGAACTCCTGAACCTCTTCGGGCTGGCGCACGAGAACCTGTTGGGCCAGATAGTCGTAGAGGTCGACGCCGGAAACGCGCACGTGCTGTAACTGTTCCACCATGCCCTGCCAGGTCGTGTGCGCCGAGAGAAGGAGGCCCGTGATCCAGCCCTCCGTCTCTTCCATGATGCGTCGCGCATCACTATCAGGTACAGTGAGGTTGTAGTTCTGCTCCATCAGCGTTTGAATTTCTCCGCTGCGGAAGGAGAGGCTTTCGAAGTCTAGACCGCCAACCTGGTTACGGCCCACGAGCAGAGACATATCGGGCAGAGCGGGCAGGGTACGGGAGGAGATAATGAGGTGCGCGTTTTCGTCGAGGTGCAGAACGAGCTGATTTACAAGATAGTTGATGTCGGCGCTGTCTTCTACCAGGTGGTAATCGTCCAGGACGATAATGAAGTGCTCGCGGACGTGTTCGTAGACTTCGTTGCTGATCGTGGCGACGGCGCGATCGAGGTCAAATTCACCGGTCGTTTGCGCCGCCTGCTCCAGGCCGCTTAGATCAGGAAATTTCTCCTGTAGAGCGGCAGCAAAATGGGCCACAAAACGTTGCGGATTCTGGTCTAGATGGTCCAGGGCGTACCAGCAAACGGGTAGGTCGGCCCTGTGAGCGAAATCGACAAGCAGCGACGTCTTGCCGTAGCCGGCAGGTGCAGATATAACGATTAACTTGTAGTCCGTCAGGCGCTGCAACAGGTCGAGCAGGCGAGGCCTGGACAGCAAATCTGCTCTGCGCCCGGGCGTTATGACCTTGGTGCGGGTGACGAGCATTGCTCCTCCTCAAAAAGCAAGCCTCATCAATGAATAGCAGCATTATGCGGCGCGTGCAAAGCCAGAGATCCTACCAAGGACAGGATCGCCGCGCGGGGCGCGGTTGGCAAACACAACACTATAGATGTTATTAAAAAATTGCACATCGTGCTATCTTTTGAGCGTAACTAGTACCATTGTTCTCAGCAACAAGGAGTGAGAAGAGAAACGATGAAAGCTGTCTATTTTGACGCCTTTGCACAGACGCCAACGATTGAGGATTTACCGGAGCCGCAGGCGGATCCCGATGGCGTGGTCGTCGAGGTGAAGGCAACCGGCGTTTGCCGCAGCGACTGGCACGGTTGGATGGGCCACGACGACGATGTGCGCCTGCCACACGTTCCGGGGCACGAGCTGGCAGGCGTCGTCACACGCGTGGGATCTGACGTCAAGCGCTGGCAGAGAGGCGACCGCGTCACAGTGCCTTTTGCCGTGGGCTGTGGCCGTTGCCGCCAGTGCGTCGCCGGGAAGCATCACATCTGTGATAATTACTTTCAGCCGGGTTTCACGGCCTGGGGCTCCTTTGCCGAACGGGTCGCCATCCGCCACGCCGATGCCAACCTGGTGCGTCTGCCCGCGGAGATAGACTACGTGACGGCGGCGACGCTGGGTTGCCGTTTTATCACCGCCTTTCGCGCCGTCGTGCATCAGGGACGCCTCGGCGGCGGGCAGTGGCTGGCGGTGCATGGCTG
>CAYSMQ010000644.1:0-2155 GCA_964432035.1 uncultured Ardenticatenaceae bacterium | reverse complement strand
ACGGGGAAGGGATGCCCGAATCCACCGTGGCGCAAGCGTTCGAGCCGTTCTTTACCACGCGCGGTCCGCAACACCGCGGGCTGGGCCTGTCACAGGTGTTGGGCATCATCAAACAGCACGATGGGCATGTGACGATGGAGAGCGAGGTGGGGCGAGGAACGCGGGTGACGGTATACTTACCGTATAATTAAGTCGATCTCACAATCACAGGAGACAAATGAATGATAGGTACGATCCTGGTGATGATCCTGCTCGTCACCCTCATGATAGCGTTTAATGCCCTGTACGTCGCGGGCGAATTTGCCGCCGTCAGCGCGCGCAAGACGCGCATTGCCCAGGCGGCGAAGGGCGGGAACCGGATGGCCAAGGCCCTGCTTCCCGTCCTGGAAGAGCCACAACGGCTGGACAACTACATCGCTGCCAGCCAGGTGGGCATTACACTATCCAGCATTGTCCTCGGTATTTATGGGCAGCAGCAGGTCGCGCCCCTCATCGAGCCATTGCTGCTTTACGTGCCCTTCCTGAACCAGCCTGCCGCTGCGACCGGCATTGCCGCCGTCCTCATTCTTATCATTTTTACGACCCTGCAGGTTATCTTTGGCGAGCTGATTCCGAAATCACTGGCCATCCAGTACCCAGAGCGCGTGGCGCAGGCGACCGTCTACCCCATGCGCCTGTCTGCCGATTGGATCTTGCGCCCGCTAATCATCGCCTTGAACGGCAGCGGCCGGCTACTGCTACGTCTGATGGGCATGAGTCACGCCGCGGGCCATCACAGCGTGCATTCGCCCGAGGAGATACAGCTTCTCATCCAGCAGAGCTACAAAGGCGGGCTCCTGGATGAACGGGGACAGCAGCTGCTGAAGAACGCCTTCCATATCGGCGAGGTGACGGTGGGCCAGATCGCGGTACCGCGCACCAACATCGACGCCGTCGACGTGGATACGCCGCTGACCGAGGCGCTACGCTTTGCGGTTGAGTCGGGCCACACGCGTTTGCCGGCCTACGAAGGGGACCTGGACCACATTCGTGGCTTCGTGCATATCAAAGACCTGTTTCAGCATTCCCATGATACCGAGGGACAGGGGCCGGTGCGCGCTATTGTGCGCAAGGCATCGTACGTGCCGGAGACGGCGCCCATTAAGGAGGCGTGGGAGTTACTGCGGTCCGAACAAAACTATTTAGCCATCGTGCTCGACGAGTTTGGCGGCACGGCCGGCATGGTGACGTGGGAAGACTTGCTCGAGGAACTCTTTGGAGAATTGAAGGATGAGTTTGACGGCGGGCACGAGCCCCTTATTTCGCGCAGCGCTGAGGGTGAATATATCCTGCGCGGCGAAACACCTATCACCTATCTCAATACGCGGTTCGACCTCTCACTACCCAGCGAACGGGTCTACTCCGCCGGCGGCCTGATTGTCAGCCGGCTCAACCGCGTTCCCGAAGAAGGAGACACGGTCAAAATCGGGGACGTGGAGTTGCACGTGCAAAGCATGCAGGAAAAGGCAATCGACACCATTCGCCTGCGGCTGGCGGGCGCCGGCGAGACGGCCGGGAAGGAGGCATAGATGGCCCTCCTCGTTCCCTCTGTCATCATTCTCCTACTCGTCCTACTAAATGGACTCTTCGTGGCCGCCGAATTTGCCATCATCGGCGTGCGCAATACGCGCATGGCCCAGCTCGCGGACCAGGGCAACGCCACCGCCGGCCGCCTGCTGGACACGCTCGACGACCGCGCCAAGGTGGATCGCTACATTGCGTCGGCGCAACTGGGTATTACGCTGGCCAGCCTGGGGCTGGGCATGTACGGTGAGCCGGCCATCGCGCACCTACTGGAAGATCCCTTACACGATCTATTCGGTCTTACGGGCGACATCGTGCACACGGTCAGCTTCTTTATCGGCCTGGGCCTCATCACTTACCTGCACGTGGTTATCGGCGAAATGGTGCCCAAGTCGCTGGCGCTGCAATACGCGGAGCGCACTGTGCTGGCGCTGGCGCGTCCCATGGCCCTGATGCAGACTATTTTCAGCGTGCCCATTACGGTGCTGAACAGTATCGGCCTGTCGGTGCTCAGAGCGCTGGGCGTGCCCCCGCCAAAGGAAAAGAGCCGCCTGCACACGCCGGGCGAGCTGGAAATGATCATCTCCGAAGG
>CAYSMQ010000643.1:0-2163 GCA_964432035.1 uncultured Ardenticatenaceae bacterium | reverse complement strand
ATCGGCTACCTCAGCGGGCAGGCCCTGGGCGCGCCGCCGGAACGGGGGCAGCAGGGAGCCTGAGCTTTGGCGCGCTTCCTGGCAACGCTGCAAGATCCGCGGCGCTGGACGGCCGTCATCTTCCTCGTCGCGCTGTTGGGCATCGTCTGGATTTGGCAGTCGGCAGCGCCGGCCTCGGCGACCACGGGCGGACTGGCGCCCAGTCCCCGCGAAGGCTTTCCCGCACCTGACTTTACGCTGCCCACGATGAACCGGGGCGCCATAACCCTCTCCTCTCTCCACGGACAGGTCGTCGTCATCAACCTGTGGACGGCATGGTGCCCGCCCTGCCGCGAAGAGATGCCGGCCATTGAACAGGTATACCGGCAGTACCGCGATCAGGGGCTGACGGTCCTGGCCGTAAACAGCACATTCCAGGACGACGAAGGCGCCGCGGCGGCCTTCGTGCAAGAGCTGAGTTTGACCTTTCCCGTCCTGTTGGATCGTGATGGCGTGGTGAGCCGCCGCTACCAATTGCAGGCGTTACCCACGACCTTCTTTGTGGACCGTCGCGGCCTCATCCGCGACGTGGTGTTGGGCGGCCCCATGGAACCCGCGCTCATAGAGAGTAAGGTTCGTGACTTGTTAGCCGAGAGGGCCAGACCGCACGAGTAATGTTTCCCTTATTGCAAATTGGGCCCCTGACGCTACCGGTAGACGGCCTGTTGCTGATTGCCGGCGCCTGGCTGGGGCTTGAACTGGCCGAGCGGGCTGCGCGCCGGGGACAGGAACCCGTTTTGCGTCCGAACGACGTCTACGGGCTGGCGTTTGCCGCGATCATCGTCGGCTTCCTGGGTGCCAGGCTGTGGTACGTTGCGCGCTATCTCGACAGTTATCTGGCCGATCCGCGCGCCATCATGAGTCTCAACGCCAACACACTGGATACCGGCGGCGGGCTGCTCATGGGCCTTGTCGCCGCCCTGACCTATGGTCGCCGGCGACGCCTGCCGTTGCGGCCCACCTTAGACGTCTTCGCGCCGGGCCTTGCTGCCTTTGCCGTGGCTGTGGGCGTCGCCCATCTGGCCAGCGGCAATGCCTTTGGCGCGCCGGCCGATTTGCCCTGGGCCATTGAGTTGTGGGACGCGCGCCGCCATCCTTCGCAAGTCTATGAAATCATCGCGGCCCTGGCTATTTTTCTCAGCGTCCGGCAGTTACAGAGAAAGAAACCCTATCCTGGCTTCCTCTTTCTCAGCTGGGTGGCGCTGAGCAGCGCTGCCCGACTCTTTCTGGAAGCGTTTCGTGGCGACAGCCTTATCGTCGCCGGCAGTGTACGCCAGCCGCAACTTATCGCGCTCCTCGTGCTGCTGGCGAGTCTGTGGCTGATGGGGCGCTGGGCGCAGGGCTCGCCAGCAGCAGGATCAATAAGCGATTCCCACGGCGCGGCATAGGCCAAATGGCGTATGCGCAACGTTGGTAATCCGCGTATACTAACTCTGCGCCTCCCCCCCGGGGGGAGGGGTAGCACTCGTAGACAAGAGAGGTGGTCAGATGAACGATGAAACGAAAAAGGCCGTAACACGCCGGCTGGCGAGCGCAGCGGGCCATCTCAAAGGCATCGAGCGCATGGTCGGCCAGGACGCCTACTGTATCGACACGATTCAACAAATCCAGGCGGTGCAGGCGGCCTTGCACAAAGTGAACACCATGTTGCTGGACGCGCATCTGCACACTTGCGTCAATGAAGCGGTGAGCGGGGAAGACCCGGTCGAGCGCGAGCGCATGCTGCAGGAAGTGACCAGTGTTTTTACAGTCAGTAGTAAGTTATAGAAGGAGTCTCCTTATCATGAATGAAAAAACATTCACCGTACCCAACATTAGCTGTGGCCACTGCGTGCATAGCATCAAGATGGAAGTCGGCGAGATCGCCGGCGTGCAACGTGTGGAGGCCGACCAGGAAAGCAAGCGCGTTACCGTCGTCTGGAACGAGCCTGCTTCCTGGGACCAGATTCGCGACACCCTGGTGGAAATCAACTATCCGCCGGAGGGTCTGGTTCAAATCGGGTAAATGGGGAAAAGAGGAGGTAGTCGGTTGGACGATCCCAACCGGCTACCGCATTTGGAGGACAATATGTCCGCAGAAAAACAAGTGTCGCTGCCTGTCGTTGGCATGACCTGCGCCAACTG
>CAYSMQ010000642.1:0-2163 GCA_964432035.1 uncultured Ardenticatenaceae bacterium | reverse complement strand
AGGTTTGCACGTCTGTAAGTTTGCAGGTTTGCAGCTATGTCTAGCTCTCACTTGCACACTTGCATACTTCCCATCTTATACTGCCATCGTCCCTAAACCGTTACGAAACCGTCTTGCTCCTCCGGGTTCCGGTGATTTTCAGCAGCCCGTTCAGGCAACCATAGCGACACGTGCGCCGGTTGCAGCGTCTCGCGTACGATAGCCATCATATCTTCCGTCAGGACGTCCAGCTCCACCGCGCTGCGCAACGTTTTGCCAAAAAGGAGCAGCGTCTGTTGCGCATCGTACTTGCGACGGTAAAAGCGACGGTCGATAAAAGCCTGGATGCGCGTGCGCATGGGATTGAAAAGACTGGCAATAGCCAGCGTGGAGAGCACCGTCGTCATTTCCGATTGTGGGCGGTTGGTCAACACCAGCAACGCGCTCTGTAGGGCAAGTACGATGGCGAAGTAGATCGAGACCAGCGCCGCGGTCAGGATGCCGTACACCAGCGTGCGCCGAATCACCAGGTCCACGTCGTACAGCCGGTAGCGCATGATGGCGATGCCAATTCCGCTAAAGAGCGCCATGTAAGCCACCTGATTGGCCAGATCCCAGACCCATTGCAGAATGAACTCGGGGACCTCTCCCAGCACGAGCACCGAAGCGTAGGAGATGTTCACAACCATCAGTACGCCGGTAAACGACGCGCCCAGCGTGAACCATTTCAGCTGCTGCCGTTGCACGCCCCACGACCGCCGCAGGCGGCGCAACACGGACACGGCGGCGGCAACTATCGAAATAAACACCGCGCTCAGCGGCACGGCCCAATAGTCGTTGAGCGCAGTTGCCAGCGACCCCTCGATTAGCACAAACGGATTGCTAAACGGCCCCACCGCGGCGCCGCCGGGCCAGGGAATAAAGCCGCTGCCCAGCGCAGAAGCTAACGACGAGAGCACGATGACCCAACCGGCAATGCGCCAGCGGCGCGAAGGAAAGCGCCCGTCGGGAAACAGCACCAGCAGAAAAGGCACGCTCGTGATATACACGAACCAGGCCCGATCCGAGAACCAGGCCACCTCCAGACCCAGCGCTCCCGCAACCCTCAATCCCAATGCTGGCTGTACGTAAAGCGCGTAAACAGCATACGTCTCGCCCGCCGTGCGCAAAACGTAAGTGAGGCCGAAAAGCAGCCACAACCAACCGTAACGATTGCGCGGCTGCCGGGTAACTATCAAGACGCCCAACGCGACGGCGCCTATCATTGTTGGCAGGCGTAACACGTGCTGTGGCCAATGGTCGACGTCCGGCGGCAGTGCGACGCCCCTTCCTAAATAGCCCAAAACCAGCAATGAAATCGTGGCCACAACCGTAAAGATGATGGCCAGCCAGAGAACAACGCGTCTTATCACAATTAAGGAACCTTACAGGCGTTCACACTGCAAAAGGAGCGAGCCTTCCGGTCTGGAACAACTCGCTCCTACCTATGAGCGTCGTGGCATCTGAAGGAGAAGTTTAGCACCAACGCCGTCTTAATGACAACATTCCCAATGGCTAAGGTGTGAACGACTCCCGGGCGGGCAGCGATTGCAGGTACAGCCAGATGGCCTGTAGCTCTTCGTCACTCATGTTGCGGAACGACTGCCAGGGCATGAACTCATCAACCACTCGCCCGCTCGGCGTCGTTCCCGTGCGCATCAGCGTGATGAAATCCGCTTCCGTCCATCCTGCCAGTTCACCACCAGGCGTCAGGTTTGGCCCAATGGGCTCGCCGGGCCCTGCTTGTCCGCCGTTCAATTCCGCGCCGTGGCAGTCACGACACGTCGCCACGTAGGAAAGGTGCTCGCCGTAAGCCAGGCTCACCGCAGGCTCCGGCGCGTCAGGACGAGGCGCATTGTGGTCGATAACTTCGGCCGGAAGCACTGCCGGCCCAAAGGCGCCCAACGCCAGTAAGATGTGTGCCGGAATCGTCAGTTGCCGCCCGCTCGACTCGCGGTCCACGGGTGGCACGGTCTTCAGATAAGCGATTATGGCGCCCAGATCCTCGTCACTGTAGCGATAGAAATGCTGCGAGGGCATGACGAGCAGCGGCAATCCGTCGGGCCCCACCCCGTGGCGGATGGCTCGCACCCAGTCCAGATCGCTGTACTGTCCCCCGACTCCGCCTTCACCAGCTGTCAGATT
>CAYSMQ010000641.1:0-2171 GCA_964432035.1 uncultured Ardenticatenaceae bacterium | reverse complement strand
CCAGCAAAACGACCAGTCCCCAGGCCAAAAACTGCGGGGCGAACAGCGCCAGGGCTACGAAGGCCAGTAGCAAGAGCCCAATACTGACGGCGGCCCACACCTCCGCGAAGCGTCCAAAGCGCAAACTCTGGTCGCTTAACGGGCGCATTGGCCGCTCGATGTGCGCGCGGGCCGGGGCTCGTTGCCCGGCGCGCAGCCTGCCGGCATAAAGATCCAGCGCCTGCAAGAGCGCTTTATCCGCCGCATACTCGGCGCGCAGGCTGTCCAACTCTGCGCTCAGTTCTTCTAACCTAGTTGCATGAAGCTGGTACGTGGCTTCCATGTGCGGCTGTTGGCGCATGGCCCGCGCCTCCACGCCCAGCCCCACCAGCTGCTCGCTTTTCGTCTCGATTTCATCGGCCAGCTCCGCCCTTCTCGCTTCCAGGCTGGCGCGGCGCGAGAGCGTGACAGCCAGTGCCGCCTCCGGCGGCGGCACCTTGTCCAGCCCGGCCCAACCAAGGGGATCATACCAGGACTTGCGCACCGTTCCGTCGCGGTTGTACATCGGTCCCGCCGGTGCGTCCTCGCCCGAAAAGGCGTCGCGCGTGTAAAGTCCCCACAGACCGCGGTAGAAGAGGACCCAGTTTGGCGTGGGTTGTAACAGCCGCGGCTCGCCCCACGGACACTCGGTGCCCGGCCCTATGGCCATCCCGTCGCCGCGAGCGTAATCTACGAAGGGAATCTTGAAGATATTGAATGACGCATCCTCTGTCTCTCTGGCTTCATCGTACTCGCGTCGCCGCTGCAGGCGCTGTCGCCAGAACTCTTGCGTCGCTTCATACGTTGCCACTAAAGGCGATAGAAAAGGCAGCTCAATTTCTGCCAGGTAATCGCCGGACGTAAAGTGGCTGGCGTGCGAGCCTGCGCCGGCGTAGACGACGGGATGTTCGCCAACCTTCTCCACTTCAGGATCGTCCCACCGCCGCCGCAGGTCGTCGCCTGCGTAATCGTGCGCGCCGTAGGCCAACCATACAGGCCTGATCCTACCTTCTTCCTCGGAAAGATAGACACAAACCATCTCCCAATCGCCCTCATGATCGTTGGCCCCGTAGAATCCCGTGCGCCAATTATTGTAGGCGTAGAAAAACCAGTACTGCAGCACGATCCAGGAATTCTGGTGCGTCACGCGCCCGTAGTAATGGAACCCGGTTGAGTCTCCCCCTGACACACTAACTTTGGCGCGCGTTTCGTCCATGAGTCGCTGGTAAGCCAGCGCTGCCGCTGCCGCCGTGTCGCCCGGCACACGCCCGCGCGCCAGCAACGAGATCTGAAACAGGGCGTCGACAAAACGAGAGCCGTAACCCACGCGCGCCAACCGTCCGCGCCCCGCGCGAAACACTTCGCGCGAATCGCGGCGGGCCAGGTCATCCTGTAGCTGTTGCAGACGGTAAGAAGCCAGCTCGGCAAGATTGAGGGGGGTAATGAATTTCAAGAAATGCACGGTGCCAAACCCCGCCTCCCGTGGTTCCGCCAGCGCGGACATCGTCAACTCGCCTTCGGGCACCAGCAATTCGGCCTCGCGATCGGGCGCTTGCCGCCAGAGACTGGCTTCGGCCACGTAAGGTTCCACCCGCATGGGGAAGAAGATCTCGCCCCGCGTATAGCGAATGACCGGTTCAAAGCGCTGCAAGAGGGCCTTGTCGTTTTCGATAATCCTTCCGCTCGCCGGTGTGGGGCTCATGCGCTGCGCTCGCCTCCCATTTCTTCCTCCAGCACTTCGCCGGGCTGCACGCGAAATACCAGGGGCACATCGGCGTAGTTAAGGTAGAGGACCATGATCACACCGTAGAGCAACATGCCATAATTGAGGACGTCGCGAGGCCCACTGCCAAAATAGCGGATCAGGGCTGCCAGCAGCATTAGCCCTTGCACCATCATGGCGATGACCCAGGCGCCGGGACGTGGTCGCAAAAAGCCGATGGCAGCTATCACCGCCAGGATACTCAAGGGGATAAATACGGCGTAGAAAGGGCGCTCGAGAAGAACGCCGAGCAGGCTCTCGCTCCCCTGTAGGTTGAAAACTCCTATCAGCGCCAGCAAGACGGCCTGCAGGCCAAGCAGCAGAGTCAGTACGCGCACGGGCCACGACCGCCGGCGCTGTTGTTCCTGCGCCGCTTCATTGCTCAGGGCGC
>CAYSMQ010000640.1:0-2178 GCA_964432035.1 uncultured Ardenticatenaceae bacterium | reverse complement strand
CGCATCGTGGACGTGCCCGGACTGGGCGCCGGCATGAAGCTACACGAGGCGATTACGCTGGAAGAGATGAAGCGCGAAGACGCTATGATCGTCCTGGTCACCGATGCGGGACGCCAGCGCGTTGACGAGATGAAGTCTCTTTCCGCCGTCAACTGGATCAAAGAGAACCGCCTCTTTGGCCTCTCCGGCAGCGACCTTGACGAAGCCGCATCCAAGATCTTCCTGGCGGTCAACGGGGCCAACGTACGCCAGGCATTTGATCGGCTAAATTCGGGGCTACCCGAAGCCGAGTTGGAAGTGAAAGAAGTCACCCGCTATATCTCCCCCAATTACTGGGAGCGCTACGCCAGCCGCGGGCACAACCGGCCCTACTTCCTGGTTATGGCGCCACCTGCACTTTACGTGCAGGATCCGGAGAATGCGCCCTCTGAGTTCGAAAGCGAAACCGAGCGCATTTTGAAAGTATTCGATGACCAGCTGGGCAACGTGGACACATCCGATCCGCTGGCGCCCGATACCGCCGAAGCACTCTTTCAGCTGAGCGAGGTTCCCCTGCTTCGCGACCGCCTCGTAGAGTTCATTAAGAACGAGCGCGTGCGCAGCCAGTTGCGAGAAGCCGCCATGCGCGTGCGCAATTCGCTACAGGCGCTGCGCTTCTACTACGAGAAGCAGCTGGCGGCGCGCGGTGTGCAGCCTCCCTTCTCCACAAGCTGGGAAGCGTTGCAGGAGCGCCGTTACGAGAACGTCTTGCAGCGACAACAGAAGGATCTCCCCCGCGCTTTCCACAACGCATTGCTAGAGCTGAGCCAGCGCTACAACGACGACGCCCAGTTCCAATCTCTGCTACGTCCCACGCTAGACGGCGTGAAGGACATGGTACAGGATACCGTGCAGCGCGAAATCGAAACGTTGCTGGAGAGCTACGGTACCGAGTATTGGGATGATCGCGACGTCACTTACGATAGCTTGATCTGGGGCACGAGCGGGATCGAAGTACCCATCAAGCGCATCCTGTATCAGGTGGAACTCGTGATGCAAGAGGCGGTTTCCAGCTTCATGCCCGAAGTCGCCGACGTCATTGCCAATGAACTGGAACGCACACTTGAGGCGCACGAGATCCGCAGTCGCCTGGAGCGGGCTAGCTATGAACAGGAGTATCAATACACGCTGCCTGATGCACCGGCCGAGACGTTTGACCTTGTCGGCGCCTATGAATCGCTCATTCAACGTGTGACCGGCAATTTTCGCCACATCTGCCGTCAGGCCACCATGTACGAATTGGTGCGCCCCGAGCGTTCTATCCACACTCAGATGACGCAGAGCGAACGGCAACTGGCCTTCCCTGACAACGACCGTCTGCTGGACGCCATGCTCAACGGACCGGAAAGTGTGCGCCGTGAATGGCAGTCGCGCCTTCAGGCCCAGACAAGCGACGCCGCCGACACGGAAACTGCGCCACAACAAGAAGCCGAAGAGGATATCTCTATCAACATCCTTGACGAGCCGGCGCCGGATGATATCGGAATCGCTTTCCCAGAATCCAGTGAGGGCACAGCAGCGCGCGGCGGCGCGGCTCTGGAGGCGAGCTATGCCGAGAAGCTTGACAACATCGCGTTAAAGACGAACCGAATCTTTGGCGAGATTATGGAAGACCTCTTTGGTGATGACGAGCTGCTGCCTCGCCTGCGCCGTCTCTTCTGGCTAGAGGCCACGAAGGCCGAGCGAGATTTCAACAACCAGATCGTAAAGCCCATGCTGCGCCAACACGATCGCAAGCTACACGATGAAGAGCTGCGCAAGGCCATGGAAGTCGATCTGGAATCGATCTCCGATTTGGAAGAGTTGATGCGGACCTGGGAAGGGTTGCACCGGCTCGAGACCTCGCTGCCGGCGTAGCGTGTCACTGGCGAACGAAAAGTGTAAAAATGTAGATCCATGCCTGATTGCGGAGTCCGATATGTCTGACCATGCCAGAGATCTGATAAGATCGCTCGCAACAAACCACCAACTCGCCGTTTTTGCCACACGTCTGCGCGCCTGGTTGTTGTCTGAACCAGACACGGAAAGCGGCGAAACGCAGGAATACAGCGAGTCGCGAGCGCGCGCCCTTCTGCGCGCCGCAGACGCCACGGATGATACGACGCTCTCCGACTTTGCGCGCATGATGGATAGTGATGA
>CAYSMQ010000639.1:0-2184 GCA_964432035.1 uncultured Ardenticatenaceae bacterium | reverse complement strand
AAATCACCCCATTGCGGGAGGAGAACGGAAATGTCGAACGGAACCGAACAACCTCGAGTTATCAACCGCGGCCGGTTTCTCATAGCCGGGCTCAAACATCGCGGTAACAATGAACAGGGGGAGTTAAGGCAACTATGGCAGCAGTTTGCCGACCGTCTAGAGGAATTCAGGAAGATTGCGGCGTCGGGCAACACGTATGGTGTTATCGATAACTTCGACGAAGATGAGGGCGTGTTTGATTATCTTGCCGGCGTGGAAGTGTCGTCGCCGGACGACGTGCCTGAGGATATGGAGGTGTGGGAGCTTGACGGGCAAAACTACGCTGTTTTCGATACCAGTCTGAATGACCTGACGGACACCATAGACCGCATCTACGAGTCCTGGATGCCGCGTTCCAATTACCAGCGGGCGCCGGGAGCGGAGTTTGAAGTTTACGGGGAAGGCTTCGATGCGGATGATCCAGATTCGCCCATGCAGGTCTACGTTCCCGTGTTGCCGCTTGCCGGCGGAGAGTAATGGGGATGCTCGGCGGTGGGCAGGCAAACCGCAAACGTACTCCCTTTCCCCGGCTCGCTGTTCACCCAGATGCGCCCACCGTGGCCCTCTACGATGAGGCGGCAAATGGCCAGCCCGAGACCGGTGCCGCGCGCGGCGTTGCTGGAGCTTTTGGCGCGATAGAACTTCTCGAAGAGCCGCCCCTGCTGGTCGCGGGCGATGCCAATGCCACGGTCGGCGACGCTAATTTGCACATGGCCGTCGCCGTCTTCGGCCTGCACGGTAACCGGTCCGCCGTCCGGCGAGTATTTGATGGCATTGGAGATGATGTTGCGAAACACCTGGGCCAGGCGCAGGCGATCGCCACGCACCGCTTGTTTGATATGCGTCGTGTCCAGCTCAAAGGTATGGCGGTCGGCCGTCTCGGCGAATGGCTGCACGACCTCATCCACGAGCGCCATGACGTCAATCGGTTCAGCATTGATTTCTAATCCGCGTCCGGCTTCCAGACGCGCCAGGTCGAGCATGTTGTCCAGGATCTCTTGTAGGTGCAACGTTTGCCGCAGAATGGCGTCGCTGTACTTTTGCCGGCGCTCGTCGTCCAGATGGGGTCCGCGCGTGGCAAGGGATTCGCTGTAGAGGCGGATGGTGGTAAGCGGCGTGCGCAGTTCGTGGGCGGCGATGGAGAGGATGGCGTCCTTCATGCGCTCCACCTCCTTCATCTTGCTGATATCGCGAACGCTGACGACGAAGGCATAGACACGATTTTCGCCGTCGCGTATGGCGGTAATGGTCAGGGCTGCGTCAAATGAACTGCCGTCGCGCCGCAACAGAGTGGCTTCTCCACGCCACGGCTTGCCATGCAGCACGGTGGCAAGCGCGCACCTGATCTTGCCCTCGTCGACGTCGGGCGCAGCGCTGAGCAGCTGGCGATAGTGCTGCCCGCCAATTTCCTGCACGCGGTAGCCTGTCTGCTGCTCGAATGCCGGATTGGCCTGCTCCACTTGGCCCAGCCTGTCCAGGACAAGAACGCCGTCGCCGATAGCATCCAGAACCGCCTCCACGCGCTCGCGAGTTTGCTGTTGCCGAACGCGTTCTTCCTGCTGCTTGCGCTCGGTGACGTCCATGTAGTAGGCCTGCGCCGCCGGGCGTCCTTGAAAGGTTGTTCTGGTTACCAGGGCGTCTTGCCAGCGTACGGCGCCGTCTTTGCGAATCACGCGAAACTCGTAGCGCGCGGGCGTTGCATCACCCGCTACACGGCGGCGATGGTAGCCGAGCACGCGTGCGCGGTCGTCGGGGTGGATGCAGGCGGCAATCTCTCGAGGGGACATGGCAAGCAATTCCTCAACCGTATAGCCCATTATGTCGGCGTAGGCCTGGTTGCAGAACACGGTGTGCCCGTCCTGGGCCACGACGATGCCTTGCAACGACTCATCCACCAGTTTTCGATACCGTTCTTCGCTCTGGGCCAGCGACTGCATCGTCTCCTGCTGTTCGCTGCGCAGGTCCCTGGCTTGCAGCGCCGCTTTCACCGCTTCGCCGAGGCGACCGAGACGGTCCTTTAGTAGATAGTCCACAGCGCCACGGGTAAGCGTTTCGACTGCTGCCTCTTCGCCAATCGTGCCCGAGACAACGATGAAGGGGATATCCAGGCGCCATTCCTTGAGTCGATCCAACGCGCTCAGAGCG
>CAYSMQ010000638.1:0-2186 GCA_964432035.1 uncultured Ardenticatenaceae bacterium | reverse complement strand
GCCTCCGCGGCGGTGGTCGCACCCGGGTGCTCTCCGAAGGCATCCTCTTCGAGCAGGCCGGGATCAATTTCTCCCACGTTCGGGGCGATCAACTCCCTCCCTCGGCCACCGCCTACCGCCCCGAACAGTATGGCGAGAAGCTTCTAGAGCTGGCCCTCAAGATCCTGAACGGCGAATCGGTGCCGCCCGCAGTCTATATCGATCACGTGTTTATCACACCGGAGAATGTGGAGCAATACTATCCGGATGAGGGTTGAGTCCTGCTCTCCCTGCCTTCCAACCAGCAGCTCGTTGGCCTTCTTTAGGAAAGAGCCGGCTCGGCGGAACCGGCTCTTTCTGATGGAGGAGGCAACGGGACTATCCAACGCCCCGGGAACCAACACGCTTCAATCGCGCCGTGCGATGCACCTGTCTGGCCTACTGCGCCACAACTCCAGTTTTGCCCATTTCCGGAGGCGGTGCGCGCCCAATGAGGAAAGGAGCGACAACGTCAGGGTCCCTATGCGCCAGCGCCAGCAGCTTCTCCCCATTCAGCGCGGCAACGGTGAACTGCCACAGCACCTCGCCACTCGTGGCGTGCTCGGCCGACCCGTGAAACCAATTGTTGCCCACGTGGTAGCCTTGATAAAAGATACCGCCTCCCGAGGCGCCCTGCGCCACGTAGCTATCCAATTCAAGCGCCGGCGTGCCATCTTGATCGCGCGTGCGCGACACGCGCACCCATTCCACAAACGTCGACCGGCCGTCCCAGTTTACCTGCGCCACCTCGTCTCCGGGTTTCAGGTCCAGTGTCTGCCAGTCCGCAAACTGAGCTGAGCCCAAGCCGGCATAGGCCAGCGCACCTTCTCGGCCATACATCCCAAAGTCAAATACCAGCGTCTGGGGTTCGGGGATATGCACCTCGAAGACGTGAAAAGGTGCGTGTTGCACAATAACGCTGCCATCAGGCCCGTATGCTGACAACCGTCGGAGATGGCCGTCGTTAAGATCTTCTAGAGAAAGGCTAAAGTGATTGTGCGTCACCAGGTACCGCCCGGCCATCACCGTAGCATGGCCAACGCTGTGGTCCACGACCTCGTATCCTCCTCCCGCTGTGGACGCCAGCTCCTCGATTCTCACACGCAAGGTTACAGCCAGGATATACGCTTCCAGCTGACGACAACGCTCTACGTTGCTTGCGTCGGGCGCCGCGCACAAAGGCAGCGCCTGCATCTCATCCTGCAAATCTCCGCCTGCTTGCTCGGCAAACACGACGCTCGCCGTCAACTGTGTGTCCGCTGACACGGCGAAAAACAGCGGGGCCAGAATTGCGATTCCCGCCATAACGAACGTGCTTTTGACTACGTTTCCCATTTTGCCAACTCCTGCTTCTGGGCCGTCTCATATGTGATCTGACCCTTGCTTTAGTTGGCATAAGGATGATGTGAGCGCGTAAACGGCTTACGAACAAGGCGTCTTCGTCACGGCGCCATGCGTGGACAATGCGTAAACAAATCTCAGGCAAACGTAAACAAAGCTCTCTAGCGTCCCCTTCTGTGTTAGAATGAGGCATAGATAGACATTGCCGCCTCATTAAACGCTCCTGGCGCCCCAGTCGTCACCATCACTCAGCACACCACAATCTGATACGTCAGTCGCTTTTTCCCGTGAATACGGCGAGGAGAACAGCACATGAAGGAATTATCCCTATCCGCACTGGGGCCGTTTCAGGCAACCCTGGACGGCCAGCCCATCGAGGATTTCCGCACCCGCAAGGTACAGGCACTGCTCATTTACCTGGCAGTCGATGCGCAGGGCCACAGCCGTGATTCACTCATGGAGTTACTCTGGCCCGGCCTGCCGGAAAAGTCGGCGCGCTCCAACCTGCGCCAGATCCTCTATTACTTGCGCCGCGACCTGCCCGACGTAAGCAGCACCGACGGGCAGGTCGTGTCCGTGGTGGTTGCCAACCGGCAAGAGATCCGGCTCAATCAACAAGCCGCCGTGTCGGTCGACACGTGGCAGCTTGAAGCGCTCCTGGATGACGTTGACGCTCATGACCATCTCGACCTCTTCCTCTGCCGTGAGTGCAGCGAACAATTAGAAGAAGCTATGGCGCTCTACCGCAGCGAATTTCTGTCCGACTTCTACCTGGAGGCGCTGAGCTACGACTCGAACCAGCTCCCCGGCCCCGTCACCAACGTGCA
>CAYSMQ010000637.1:0-2194 GCA_964432035.1 uncultured Ardenticatenaceae bacterium | reverse complement strand
GGAACGACCCCCACAGAGCCCCAGCGCGGCGTGGACGCTCTCTTAGAGCTGTGGAACCAGCTGGAGACCGCCGAATCGGTAGCGGCGGTGAACAACGCCCTCGCCGTCCTCTCGCCCGGCACAACCTTTGATTCTGCTTTCCGCCAGTTCGCCGTAGCCAATTACACCAAAGACCTCACAGGTCTCCCCGACACCAGCTACGAATACGCCGACGAAAACCAGGTCGGCAATCCTGCCCCCTATGGTCCGCTGGTGCCCGCCAACGGCGGCACGATCAGCAGCGGCAGCCCCGCGACGTGGAATGCACAGACGGCGAACCGTTATGGCGCGCGTTACTATTCGGCCACGCCACACGCCACGAACTGCCCGGTGGTTACGGCGAACTTCGAGCGTACGGGCGGTTCGACAGAGTTCTACCACATCATCACCCAGAAAGGGACGGCCCTTGACACCCACGTGGCAGGAAGCGGCGCCAGTTGGACGCAGAGTTTCCTCAATGACGGGCTCACGCGCGTTGTGGCCATCGTCGGCGGACAGAGTAACTCGGCGACCGTCAACGTCCAGCTTTCCTGTGCCACACCGGTCATTGACATTGAACTTCCCAACACGCTGGCGCCGGCTTATGTCGGTCCCGCGGCCAGCCCGGACGATATCGTGGTGCAGGTGGCGGTGACCAATGGGTCGCCAACGGGCCCCGTGGTCGCCGGTCTGACGAACGCGGACTTCCAGGTGGAAGTAGGCGGGATACCGGCGCTGGTAACCGGCGGCGGCTTCGTGCAGGAGGAGTATTTCCTGCAAGTCGACACGCCTATCCAGGGTAGCAACGGACCGTACGATCTGGAGGTGTTCCTGGAAGCGCCGGGCACGAGCACCGTGCTCGCCTCTGACCTCGAGTCGGAAGCGGTCGTCTATGATAACACCGATACCGATCACGTCATCGTCACCGACGTTTCGGGATCGATGGGCTCGGATGGCAAGATGACGGCAGCGCGTAACGCCGCCAATCTGTTCATCGACGCCACGAACAGCACAGAGGGTTTAGGACTGGTTGCTTATGATCACGATGTGGTCGATACGTTGGGGATCCAGTTTGCCACCTTCCCGCACCGCAACACGGCCCACGACCGGGTCAACGCTTACAGCCCCTCGGGCGCCACGAGCATCGGCGACGGGCTTGCCGCGGCTGTCAGCCAGCGGGCCTCCAGCATCACGGGGAATGCGCGTTGCCAGTTCACGCTGTTGTCAGACGGTATGGAAAACAGCGCGCAGTTTTGGACTGATGTGGAGACGTCAGTGGTGGATACGGGCTGCCCCGTCATGTCCATCGCCTTCGGGCAGGCCAGCAGCGAACTGCTGATGCAGGAGATCGCGGCGGCGACCGGCGGCGCGGCTTACTACAACGACGTGTTCGTCAGTGCGACCAACGCGCTGGCCGACGAGGCCGAGGCGGAGTTGAGCCTGGGCGACACCTATCTGCACGCGCTGTGCCAGGCTCAGGGCTGCGAGCGCCTGTTGTCGGTACAGGGGACTGTGAACGTGTATAGTGAAACGGTGACCTACAACATCCCCGTCGACGACAGCATGGACGAGCTGGTCGCGGTACTGGATTGGACGCCCCTTAACATCATTAACATCTCGGGTCCGGGAGCCACGGAAGGGTTGACATCGGAGTTTGCCCTGTCACTCGAGTCGCCCGGCGGCGACATCTATGGCCCGGCTGACTATGACTTCGAGAATTCCAATTCCGGTCATGTCGGACACCGCATCGAGGATCCGGAAGCAGGCCAATGGCAAGCCACGGTTCTATACCTCAATGAGTTTCAGGACCGGCCTTACCAGTTATTGGCATTCGGCGAGACGGACGTGGCGGTACAGCTGTTGCTGCCCGCCGTGCAGGGCCTCAACACTGGCGACTACTTCCCGCTCTACGCCATCTGGATTCCGGGCGGGCAAATCAGCGCCACCGTCAAAGCGCCCAACGGTCTGCAGACGATCGTACCGCTGTTTGACGATGGTCAACACGGCGATGGCAAGGCAGGCGACGGCTTCTTTGGCGGTCTTTACACGCTGGTAACACAGGCCGACGCCGTGCCACCGGAAGATGAGGGCGTCAATAACCCGCCGCCCGTTGCGGAGGGCGCCTACCAGATTGATCTGCTGGCGCAACACGACAACGTGCGCCGCGAAACCAAAG
>CAYSMQ010000636.1:0-2197 GCA_964432035.1 uncultured Ardenticatenaceae bacterium | reverse complement strand
ACCTCCTCGAAGGACGGTTGTTTCCGCCTCATTACGCGGTTGCGGCTGCTGGCGCCTCGCGCGCAAACGACACCTGCCGGCGCATAAGCTGGGCGTTGATGGCTACAATCACGGTACTCAGGCTCATGAAAATGGCGCCCACGGCCGGCGAAAGCAAGATGCCCCACGGCGCCAGGATGCCCGCCGCCAGTGGCAACGCCACGACGTTGTACCCAGTAGCCCACACCAAGTTTTCAATCATCTTGCGGTAGCTGGCCCGGCTCAACTCCACGATATTCACGACATCCAGTGGATTACTTTTGACCAGTATGATGCCCGCCGACTCTACGGCCACGTCCGTGCCGCTGCCGATGGCAATACCCACGTCGGCGCGCGTCAGCGCTGGAGCGTCGTTAACGCCGTCGCCGACCATGGCCACGCGCTTACCCTGCCTTTGCAGCTCAGCCACTTTCTGGTCTTTGTGCTCCGGCAACACCTCAGCAAAGTAAGTGTCGATGCCCAGCTCCTCGGCCACCGCTTTGGCCACTGCCTCGGCGTCCCCCGTCAGCATGGCCACCTCTACGCCCATCTCCTGCAGCCGCTCGATAGCCTCGTAGCTCTCGGGACGAATGACGTCGGCCAGGGCAAAGCTGGCCACGACCTGTGGCGCTTGCCCGTCTCCGCCGCTCTCGATGAGGTTGACTACGCTCTGCCCCTTTTGGCTGGCCCGCGCCTCAAAATCAGCGATGTTCCCCGGCAATGCCAGCTCCAGCATCTCCAGCAAGCGCGGTCCGCCCACGTGCATCTCTCGCCCGTTGACCCGGGCGCGCACGCCCCGGCCCTTGATGGCCTCAAAGTCGCGCACGTCGCCGACCGGAATGGACAGTCCGCGTTCCTCAGCCGAGCGACGAATACCGCGGGCGATGGTATGTTCCGAATCTCCTTCAATCGCCGCCGTCAATGCCAGAGCCTCTTCGTCATTGTAAGCGCCGTCCGCCGTCTCGATGCCCCCCACGCCAAACTCACCTTTGGTCAACGTGCCCGTCTTGTCAAAGATAATCATGTCGATTTCGCGCGCCTCTTCCAACGCCAGGCGGTCGCGCACCAGAACGCCGTTTTGCGCGCCCATCGCCGTCGTGATAGCCACGACAAGAGGCACGGCCAGCCCCAACGCGTGCGGGCAGGCGATGACCAGCACCGTTGCCACGCGAGCAATAACTGCGACGTCGAATCCCACGGCAATGGTCCAGGCCACAGCCGTAATGGCCGCAACCGCTAGCGCAATGTAGAACAACCATCCGGCGGCCTTGTCGGCCAGCAGTTGCGTCTGGCTTTTGCTCTGTTGCGCCTCTTCCACCAATCGCATAATGCCTGCCAGCGCCGTCTCTTCACCTGTCGCCGACACGCGCACGCGCAGGCTGCCGTCGCCATTGATCGTGCCGGCAATGACCTTGTCGCCCGCTTCTTTGTCCACGGGCCTGCTCTCCCCTGTAATCATCGCTTCATTCACCGCACTATTGCCGTCGACCACCTCCCCGTCGGCGGGCACGCCGGCGCCCGGCCGCACCAGCAGTAAGTCACCCTGACGCAAAGCAGATAGCGGCACTTCCTCGGTTCCTCCACCTGATACAATGCGCTCGGCAGTATCGGGCATCAGCTTGGCCAGCTCGTCCAGGGCGCGTGAAGCCTGGCGCACGCTGCGCATCTCTATCCAGTGACCAAGCAGCATGATGTCGATTAGCGTCACCAACTCCCAGAAAAAGGTCTCGCTCTCTGGCAAGAACAACGCGGCCATGCTGTAAATGAAAGCCACGGTAATGGCCAGCGAGATAAGCATCATCATCCCCGGCTGACGGTTCCGTAGCTCGGGCAGGGCCATTTGTAAGAAGGGTAGACCACCGTAGAAGAAGACGACGATGGCAAAGACCGGCGTAATCCAGTTGCTGCCCGGAAATGCCGGCGCAGTGAATCCCAGCCAGTTTTGGATGGTGGGACTGTAAAGTAGTACGGGGATGGAGAGGATCAGCGAAATCCAGAACTTGCGCCGGAACATCTCTTCGTGCCCCGTGTGGTCCACGTGCTCGCCATGGCCCATGGCGTCGTGATCCATGGGTTCATGAGCCTCCCTGCGTGCCTCGCCCTCGTGCCCGTGGGGAGCCGCTTTCTCATCGGCCGGGTGGCGATGGACAACCCCGACCAGTGCCCGGAGTACTACCGC
>CAYSMQ010000635.1:0-2202 GCA_964432035.1 uncultured Ardenticatenaceae bacterium | reverse complement strand
GTGGACCCATACTCGCTATGGCCTTTAGTGCCGATGGTCGCTACCTGGCAATAGGAGGTTGCGGAACTGGCGTGGGCTCTAATCTTCTAGCAACAGCAAATGTACCAGACTGTACGGTTCCTGAATTGTCGTTGCTGGACCTACAGACTGGCCGGCGAGTGACTATCCCCTTATTGGGTCACACGCGTGCAATTCTTAGTCTTGCCTTCAACGAGGACGGCTCGTTACTGGCGTCTGGAGACTTTAGCGGTGACATCATGCTCTGGGATCTCTCCAAAACGCCGGAGGAACTCGCCTGCCACCGCGCCGGGCGCGATCTGACACAAGAAGAATGGCGCCGAACCATACCGGCCTACGTGCTCCGATCTCTAATCTCTAATCCCCAGTCTCCAATCTCCTACCCACACCCCCCACCGGACGGCCCTCGCTTCACCTTCAACTCCACCTTCGGCGTGTACTCCAACTCGTATGCATGCAGGTTGGGGTGCGCGGGCGCGTACCGCGCCCCGCGCGCGGCGACAAATGTGTAGCGCAGCTCGTCTTCGGCAGCCGCGCGTTGCGGATGCTCCGCCACAAACGTCTCGTCCCCGAAAATCTCCAGCCAGCCGTTGATGCCGCGCTCCAGGATGTAAACGTTAGGCACGCTCTCCGCCACCAGCCGTTTCCAGGCCGTTGTGGCCCGCGCCTCGTCATTGCTCATGACCACGAACACCGTGTTCGCCGGCTCTTGCAGCAGAACGGGCGTCTGTTCCGGCAGTCCTTCCAGCGGCGCGTGCCGCGCGTCCAGCAGGTGGAAGCGGTTGAAATCCGCCTCCTCGCGTACGTCCAGCATCACCAGCTTAAGGGCCGGGTTTTCGTCCAGCGCCAGCAGTTCGCCGGGGTGAATCTGCACCTTCCGTTCCGCCAGCAGGGTCTCCTTCTCCGGCGCCACACGCGCCCAGCGATCGGCCGCCGTCGGCTGGCCCACGACCAGTCCCGCCACGGCCAACGCCAGCAACCCGCCCAGCGCCCCGTAATACCAGCGCGGCGTCTTGCCCGCCGTCTTTCCGCCAAAGATGCGCTCCAGTTGCTCCGCGCCCCAGAACATAAATAGCGCCATCAGGACGATCAGCAGCACCACGACGCCCGTATCCAGGCCCAGCCACTGCGGCAGCGTGAAGCGGCCCATGTAGCTGCTGTTGAAGAAGCTGCTAAAGCTGTCCACACTCTCCCCAAACAGGAAGATGCCAAAGAAGACGCCCAGGGTAAACACGATGCCGTCAATCTTGCCTGTGGCTGCAGCCACCAGCGAGGTGCCCGGGCAGAAGCCGCCGATAATGAAGCCGAAGCCCATGATCAGGCCGCCCACGATGCCCGGCCACAGATACGTCGGGTTCACCCAGATTAAGTTGTAGTCCAGCAGCCCCACGGCCGACGCGCCGAAAATCAGAACCATGGCCGTCACAATAGCGCCGAACATGACCTTCAAAACCGTCATATCCTTGAAATAAAACTGCGCTGCCAGCTTGCGAGAATTGCCGAAGCCGGCCAGCTCCAGGACGAAGCCAAAGCCAAAGCCGATGGCCAGATACACCGCGTACACACCCCATGGGACCAGCAGCTCGTTCAGGGGAAGGGGAAAAGGCGCCATGAGCTTAACCTCCTAGTTCCAGAAACGGCGTAGCGAGTACGCCAGTAGATAAGCGCCGGCAAAGACGGCAAACATGAAAGCCCAGCTCCCCACAGATAGCACCGCGCCGCCGGAAAGCGCCTGCCCCGACGTGCACCCTCGCGCCAGGCGCGCCCCATAGCCCATCAGCGTGCCGCCGGCAAAGGCCATCACCCAGCGCACCCGCGGCGTGATTTGTGGCCCGCGGTTCGTCTCAATCTTGAAGCGGCCGCTGAGCGTGCCGGACACGAAGCCGCCGATCACCGCGCCTACGGTCACGAAGACCACCCAGCTGTCTAGCGGGTTTCTCTCTCCGCCGGCCATTTCCAACAGATAGGGCGTGCGGTCCACGTGCCCCGGCGCCACCACATCCTCAACAGCCACCAGCAGGCGGTTCAACCCGCCGGAGGCGCCCAGGCCGTTGCCCGTCACGAAAAATGACGCGAAAAGCACCAGGCCCAGCAAGATGCCGCCCAGATACGGGTTAATGTAATCTCGCGCTTTACGCTTGTTCTCCGCGCGCGCCGGCGCTTCCGCCGTACCGTCAGACGTTG
>CAYSMQ010000634.1:0-2206 GCA_964432035.1 uncultured Ardenticatenaceae bacterium | reverse complement strand
CGGACAAGACGGGCACGCTGACCGAGAATCGCATGACGGTGACGGTCATCGACGTCGCCGGGCACTATCTGGAGCTGGCAGGCACGGGACAGCACCCGGCGCCTTCGCTGCCCGCGGCGGAGGAGAAGCCAGACCTCTTACACGCCCAACCGCCATCTGTGGGCCTGGTCATGGTCGCCGGTGCGCTGTGTAACGACGCCTCCTTGCAGCCGGACCCACAAACGGGTCGCACCCTCGCCGTGGGCGATCCCACAGAGGGCGCGCTGTTGGTGGCGGCGCGGCAAGCGGGCCTAAAATTGGACGAGTTGCAACGGCTCCTGCCGCGCGTGGCGGAACTGCCCTTTGACTCCGACCGCAAGCGCATGACGACGGTGCACAGGGCGCCACATGAAAACGGGCAGGAGCAGGCTTTCCTTGGGCTGCTGCACAGTTTGCAGGCGCCGTACGTGGCCTTTACGAAGGGCGCGGTGGACGGGCTGCTGGAACAGACGAGCCACGTGTGGGAGAACGACCGCGCCGTCCCTTTGGATGAGGGCTGGTCCGAACGAATTCGTATGGCCAACGATCAGATGGCGCAAAACGGCGTGCGTGTGCTGGGCGTCTGTATGCGACCGTACGAGACGATACCGGCGACCGAGGACCTGGAGCGCGATCTAATACTGGTGGGACTGGTAGGTATGATCGACCCGCCGCGACCAGAGGTCAAAGAAGCGGTGCAGATCTGTCGCACCGCGGGCTTGCGTCCGGTAATGATCACAGGCGACCACCCGCTCACGGCGCGCTTCATTGCCTACGAGCTGGGCATCACGGACAACGGGCGCGTTAAGACGGGGCGCGACCTGGATAGTATGACGCAGGAAGCGCTGGACGACGTTGTGGGGCAGGTATCAGTTTACGCGCGGGTGACGCCGGAGCACAAGTTGCACATCGTGGAAGCGCTGCAGCGCCAAAGCCAGGTGGTGGCCATGACGGGGGACGGCGTGAACGATTCACCGGCGCTGAAGCGGGCCGATATCGGTATCGCCATGGGCATCACGGGCACGGACGTCGCTAAGGAAGCGTCAGATATGGTGTTGCTGGACGATAACTTCGCCACCATTGTCGCCGCCGTGGAAGAGGGGCGCGTCATCTATGACAACGTGCGGCGCTTCGTCAAGTTCTCCATTGCCGGAAACGTTGGCAAGGTGATCGTCATGCTGCTGGCACCGCTGTTGGGCATCAACGTGGCCTTGCAACCGCTGCAACTGCTGTGGTTAAACCTGTTAACCGATGGGCTGCTGGGCCTGGGCCTGGGCGTGGAGCCGCCGGAACCGGGCGCCATGCAACGTCCGCCGCGGTCGCCAAAAACAGGGCTGTTGGGAGAGGGCCTGTTGGGACACGTGGCCTGGGTTGGCGTGCTGATTGGCATCCTGGCGTTGGCCATTGGCGGCGCCTATTTTGGCGTGGGCGATGGCGGCGGCGCGTGGCAAACGATGATCTTCACGTCGCTGGCTTTTATGCAGATTGGGCAGGCGCTGGCCTCGCGCTCTTCAGAAGCGTCGTTGTTCTCGCTGGGCGTGCGCTCCAATCTGACGTTACTGGTGATGGTCGTGGTGACGCTGGCCTTGCAGCTAATGGTCATCTACGTGCCGTTCTTGGACCAGTTCTTCCAGGTAACGGCGCTGTCGGCGCGTGATCTGCTGGTGGCGGTTGCAGCGGGAGTGGCGGTCTTTACCGCCATTGAAATTGAGAAATCCATTAAACGGCGCAGCTCAAAGCGTGACGTCGTCGCCTGACGTTTGCGTTAACGGCCGAGGCTCGTGGTACAATGGCGCCTGGACCCCCACCTTAAAAGGCGCCGATTACGGCGAAATGGGGCACGTACTGGTCACCAATACCCGGAGAATCTTCGTATGGATGTTGTTACCACTGCCATAGTCGCTGCCGTTCTATCCGGCGCACAGACGGCGGGACCCGAGGAGAGCAACGCCGATTCGGATGCCGCTCCCGAGATTAACGCGTCTTACCGGACGCTTAAAGAGGCCCTTATAGAACGCTTCGACGGCGCGCTATCGCTCATGCAGTCCATCCGCCAGTTGGAGAGCAGAGATAATCCGCGCAACCGGCAGATGTTGCATCAGGAAGTAAAAATCGTACGCGCCGATCAGGCGCGCAAAGTCGTGCTCGCCGCGGACGAGCTGATTAACGCGATTCAGAAACAGCCGCG
>CAYSMQ010000633.1:0-2218 GCA_964432035.1 uncultured Ardenticatenaceae bacterium | reverse complement strand
AGGCAACCGGTTCCCCAATCTCGTTGGACATTTCGATGAGGTCGCCCGACTCGAACTGGTAGAACTGCATCGCCTGCACCAGCGGCACGACCAGTGCCAGCCAGGACCCATCGCCGGAAAAGCGCGCCGAATGCCCATAAAGTTGTTCGTCGCTGAACAGAGGCACGGTCTGCCCGTTGCCCGGCGCCAACCACCACAGCCGCGGCGGAGATGGTTCCTCGCCCGTTTGGTTCGCGCGGCGGCGCTCATAAAGCAGGCGGCCACCGTCCGGAGACCACACCGGCCCGCTGCAATAATCGCCGCCACAGTCCAGCAGTTGCTCGGGCTCGCCATTGCCTTCCACTGGCGCCAGCCATAGATCGCTGCCCGCCGGCTGCTCGCCATCACCGCGCTCGCTGCTAAAGACCACTGACGCGCCGTCGGGGGACGGTGCATAATCGACGACGCGGCGCGGAACGTTGCTCAGAGCCCGGGCAGTTCCCCCGCCTCCTGGCGTCACATAAAGCTGCACGCGCTCTTGCGCGTCCCACGCCAGAAAAAGGATGCGCGTCTCCGGCGTGCCAAGTTGCCCCACTTGCCCGCCGCGCCACAGAAATACGGCGGCAGCCAGGACCAGCGCCACGACTGTCATTAGAAGAAGGGTTGTGGAAGGTAGGTCGCCGCGCCGGCCATTGCCTCCTCCATTGCGCCCTTCGCCGTTCATACCCGCGCCGCTAGCGCCACAATAGCCCGCGCCGCGGCGCAAACAAGAAGACGAGGGCAAAGATGGCCGTGGCTACGAGCACCACGGCCGGGCCGGAGGCGATGTTCAAATAGTAGGAGGCGTACAGGCCGGCCACCCCGGAGACGGCGCCAATCACAGCCGATACGGCCATCATCGCCGGCAATCGACGGGTCAGCAGCGAGGCGGCCGCCGCCGGCGTCACCAGCACGGCCAAAATGAGCGCGATGCCCACCACCTGCAGGGCCACCACGACGGTGACGGAGATCAGGATCAGCAGCAGGTAACGCAAGAAGCGCGTGGGCAGCCGCAACGTTTGCGCCAGCGTGGGATCGAAGGAAATGACCAGCAATTCCTTGTAGAAAAGGCCGATGAGCGCCAACACCAGCGTGCCCAGGCCCAGGATGAGCCACAGGTCGGTGGACGACACGCCCAGCAAGTTACCAAACAGGAAGTGAGCCAGATCCACCGAATAATTGCCGATACTGGAGAGCATGGCAACGCCCAGCGCGAACGAAGCGGCGAAAATGATGCCGATGGCCGTATCCTCTTTAACCGCGCCCTGCCCGCTCAGCGCGCCGATGCCTATGGCCGTGATCACACCCATGATCAAAGCGCCCACTGCCAGAGGCCAGCCCAGCAAAAAGGCCACGACAACGCCGGGCAGGATGGTGTGCGCCAGCGCGTCGCCTAGAAAAGCCATGCCGCGCAGCACGACGTACGTGCCCAGCACCGCACAGACGATGCCCACCATCACCGCCGCAAACAGCGCGCGCACAATAAAACTATAGTTAAGGGGATCGAGTAGCCAGTCCATCGCTCAGCAACCGTTCGTAGTCGGCGCTTCAGCGCCGCGCGCTAAAGCGCTTACTACAAACCTTACGTCAATGAGCCTCCTCGCCCTCACAACACGTATCAGTCAGCAGCAACTCCCCGTCGCCCGTAGAAAACACGTGCATGTGCCCGCCATACGCGTCGAGCAAGCTCTGCGACGTCAGCGCTTCCTGCGGCGGGCCGAAAGCCACGAGGCGACGATTCAAAAGCATGACTTCCTCAAACGACTCCGCCGCCAGATTGAGATCGTGCGTGGCGATCATCATCGTCACGCCGTCCGCGTGCAGGCGCTCCAGGATGCCAAAAATCGTCTCCCGGCTGGGCCCGTCCAGGCCCGTGAAAGGCTCGTCCAGCAACAACAATTCCGCCTCTTGCGCCAGGGCGCGGGCGATAAAAACGCGCTGCTGCTGCCCGCCCGACAGTTCGCCGATCTGCTTCTCCGCCAGATGCCCGGCATTAACCCGCTCCAGGCTCTGGCGTACCAGCTGCCAATCCTCTTTGTGCGGGCGACGAAAAAGCCCAATCTGCCCCACGCGCCCCATCATCACCACGTCGCCGACGGTGACGGGAAACGTCCAATCGATCTGGTTGCGCTGCGGCACGTAGGCGATGCAGATATGCCGATCCGGATCGTGCCCAAACACGCGAATACGGCCCGCGTCC
>CAYSMQ010000632.1:0-2224 GCA_964432035.1 uncultured Ardenticatenaceae bacterium | reverse complement strand
GGCTGCGGCACCAGGCGCGCCAGAAGTCGATCGCTGACGAAAATCCAGGCCAGGCCGAAGGCGGTGAAGAATAGCGCCACGCGAAGGGCGAAGTTTCTGTTCCACTGTGACATGTTTCGCTCGTTAGCGCCCGGACAAGCACGGCCCCTGGCGTCATGGATAAGTTCAGCTTTCTCGTGTGTGGGGCACGACGCTTCTATTATAAGCGCAGTTGGGGTGAATTGTACAGGGGTCTTTGCCACTGATTGCGGGGGTTTTTGCCACGAATGGCACAAATTGAACGAATTTTTCGTACCGAAGGCTAACGAGTTAGCTTGGCGAATTGGCGCGAAGGGGTTGTAGCGAAGGCCGGGGCGTTGTTGGAAGTCCTATCCGGGTTGCGGTGGCGCTGCGGTGGTCAGCTCCAGGGGCTGTGGATAGCCGTCGGAAACGAGCACACCGTATTGTATGGCGTTCCAGCGGCTGACTTCTTCGCGTTGCATGTTGAGCAGGGTATAGCGGTTGACCAGAACCCAATTACAGACGATGAAGTGCTCCGCCGGAATGTCGAGGGTTGCCATCTCGCGGATCGATTCTTTGTACTCGGTCGTGGTTGATTCCTGAACCTGGAGCTCTCTCTGAATGGTGGTACTGAGCGAGCCGCTGACGGTGGGGTTGAAGACGACCTTGCCGTTGGCCGATACCTTAAAGCCCGTCTTTTGTGCCATGCTTTGGGCATGGCTCTGAGAATAACCGTAGGTGATCTCGGTCTCGTAGTGCTTCGTCGTGTAGCCGTCGTGTTCGTAAAGGCAAGGATCGCCGCCGGAACATTGGGTGCGGTCCCAGTATTGCTCGCGGCGCAAGATATAGTAGGGATTGCGCCGCACGCGCACGACGATGTCGGGTAGGCCGGGGTCGTCGACAAGCGTGGCGGGCAAAATCGTTTCGCCAATAAGGTAGGCGGGGGAGCGTTCGGGAGGATGTTGGCTGAAGCGTTGGATGCGAGGGATTTCGGGGATGGCTCCGGGGGCATATTGGCCTTCTTCGACCCCGGGAGGCTGTTTTTCATCAACGGGAACGAGCTTAAAGCGCTGGTATTTCTTATCGGCGTCGTTGCGCAAGAGCGGCTGCGTATTGAGCTTGGCAACGCCGGGACCCCAGGGGAGAACGACCGTGACATAGTCGCCGTCAGCGGAGCGGATGTTCCACCAGCCGCCATCGCTATTGACAAAGCTGAACTGCTGACCTGCCTCTTCGCGGCGCGCCCAGCGCACGAGGAAACCGTCGCCGCCGATGGCCATGAACTCGCCGTTGGCGCAGTTCACAATGCGGCAATTGTTGGCGTCTTCAGGGACCAATATCCACTGTTGATTGGAATCGCCGGTCTCGGCCCAACGGATGATATAGGGCGGGGGAACGGAGGCGACGCCGAGGAACTCGCCGGCGGTCTCTTCCATGATCTTATAGATACGGCACTTTTCGGGGAAAGGTGTGGACACTGTCGGCCTCCTTGCTTAACAGGACTGCTTAGAGTCTAGCATTGCCTGTAAACGGTGCAATATCAAACTAACAAAGGGTGGGATACGTGGATTTGGAGCGCCGGCATCTTGTCGGCAAGGGGTGGAGCCAGGTCTACCCCTTTACGCGGATTCCACGATGGCGATCTCTTCTTCGGTCAGGTCGTAGAGCCGGTAGACGACCTGGTCGATGAGAAAATCCGTCTGTCGCAGGCGGGCGGCGAGGGATTGGTAGCGGGGATGGTGCGTGTTGTAGACGTCGACGATGGCGCTGAGGTTGGCCACGCTGCCGGCGAGCGCTTTGACGAAGGCGATGAAGGCGTCCACGTTCCAGCCCAGGCTCTCGTCCACAGACCGCGTGCTGCGGCTGTCTTCATCCACGAAGGGGCGGCAGGACTCTGATTTCCACAGGGTCGATTCCCACTTGCCGCGATTGCGCAACGTGTCGAACGTGTCCGCATCGGCCACGCCTTCAAGGTCCAGCCAGAATCCCTCGGTGACCTGCCGCTTTTCTTTGTTCATGTGGATCATTTCTTCGGCGAGAAAGGACAGCAGGTCGTGTACCACGTCCGATTGCTGTTGTTGCAGGTGGTGGTCCACGAAGCCGGTCACGCAGGCCAGGTCGTCCTTGTCGCAGTAGCGTTGGTAGAGTTTTTGGGCTTTTTGGAGGTAGTGGGTGCGGTCGTTTTGGGGAGTGTTGAAGTTGATGCGGCGGATGGGGAGCCTCT
>CAYSMQ010000631.1:0-2243 GCA_964432035.1 uncultured Ardenticatenaceae bacterium | reverse complement strand
TCCGGGATGACCGGATGCTATGTAAGCGTAACGTCGTTGGTGCGGAGAAGCATTGATCTGGATCAATTGTAACAGCAGGACCCACATTTGTGCCCCAAATGTGTCTTGACAAACAGGTACCCTATTGTAACCTGAAACTGTGCAGGAAATCAGGTCTCGAGCCGGGGAGCTCGGGGAAGAGAGGTTGAGGTAAGAAACTGAATCGTATCTGTTGGACCGTGACGGAACAGCGCCGGTCCATGGAGTGAAACCTTGAAATCCCCGGTTGCACAGTGGTTACAATTGGCAGTTTGCACTGAACAGGTGAAAAAACGGCCAATCTGTCGGTCGCTGCTGGCGCTGGTAGGCATTCTTTTGGCCGGCTGCGCCACGGACCAACGCGCCGCGAACATTCCTTCTGTCCTCGATCCGCGTGGCCCAGAAGCAGATAGCATCGTTCTCTTATGGTGGGTCATGTTCGGGCTCGGCGCCATTGTTCTGGCCATTGTCGGCGGGATACTAATTTACATCGCCGTGAAGGGTCGGGGCCGCGACGGCGATTCTTCCAACGGTCTCATAAATGAGGATAGCGGGCAACGCTGGATATGGCTGGGCGGTGTCGTCTTGCCGTTGATTTTGCTACCTATTGCCTTTGCCTTCAATCTGGGCAGCCTGGCAGCGTTGAGCAATCCGACGCAAGAAGCCGTGATAATTGAGGTCACCGGTCATCGCTGGTGGTGGGAAGTGCGCTACCCAAACGAGGACGTTGTTACGGCAAACGAGATCCATATTCCCGTGGGACAGCCGGTGCAGCTCCGGCTGGCCTCTGCCGACGTCATTCACAGCTTCTGGGTGCCGCAGCTACATGGCAAGATCGACATGGTTCCCGGCGAGGTGAATGCCTTACGCTTAGAAGCTGGAGAGGCGGGACAGTATCGCGGCATCTGCGCCGAATTCTGTGGCGCGCAGCACGCGCGTATGCAGTTTATTGTGGTGGCAAGCCCGCCGGAAGATTTTCAGACTTGGATCGCCGACCAGCAGCAGCCGGCGCCGGAACCAGCCAGCGAGATAACGCGGCGTGGTCAACAAGTATTCCTGGGGTCCGCCTGCGTCTATTGTCACACTGTACGGGGCACGAATGCCAGCGGAGAGGTGGGGCCCGATCTGACTCATCTAGGCAGCCGGCGCACGTTGGCAGCAGGGGTGCTCCCGAACAACCGTGGTAATCTCGCCGGCTGGATACTGGATCCACAGCATATTAAGCCGGGCAACTTGATGCCGCCTACCAATTTACCTGCGGAGGACCTCATACCGTTGCTGGAATACCTGGACACGCTGGACTAGCAAGGAAGGACTATGGCCATTACGGCGACTCCCCAACAACTAAGCGATGAGTACCCGCAGGAGGAGCGAGACATCCTGGAACAAACCTGGCGGCGTCCGCCCGGATTCGCGGGCTGGCTGACGGCGGTTAATCATCGCAGTATTGGCAAGCGCTATATTGCCACCGGTCTACTCTTCTTTTTTCTGGCGGGTATCGCCAGCCTCCTGATGCGCGTGCAGCTGATGTTTCCGGAGAGCCGCTTCCTGGATTATGACCTGTATAACCAGCTGTTCACCATGCACGGCACGACGATGATGTTTCTCTTCGCCGTGCCCATCATGGAAGGGGTGGGTATCTACTTCGTACCCCTGATGCTGGGAACGCGCGACATGGCCTTTCCACGCCTCAATGCTTTTGGATATTACACTTACCTGCTCGCCGGTCTGGTCTTGTGGTCCAGCCTGTTTTTCGGTAGCGCGCCGGACGGTGGCTGGTTCGCTTATGTTCCGCTGACCGGGCCAGTATACTCGCCCGAAATAGGCATCGATTTCTATCTGACGCTGATAACCTTTCTAGAGGTTGCGGCGCTTGTGGCTGCCGTAGAGCTAATTGTGACGGTGTTCAAGCAACGGGCGCCAGGCATGACTATAAATCGCGTCCCCCTCTTCGTCTGGGCCATTCTCGTGATGTCCTTCATGATCGTCTTTGCCATGCCACCGCTAATGGTCGCCAGCGTGGAACTGATGCTGGATCGTACGATTGCCACCGATTTCTTTAATGTCGCGGCGGGCGGGCAGCCATTGCTCTGGCAACTCCTGTTCTGGTTCTTCGGCCATCCGGAAGTCTATATCATCCTGGTGCCGGCGCTGGGCATTGTCTCCACCGTGGTTTCTACCTTTTCGCGACGGCCGATCATCGGTTACATTCCCCTGGTCTTATC
>CAYSMQ010000630.1:0-2258 GCA_964432035.1 uncultured Ardenticatenaceae bacterium | reverse complement strand
ACGGCGGGCACGAAGGGCATGCGGTACGCCTTGCCCAATGCCACGATCCACATGCACCAGCCGCTTGGCGGCGCGCAGGGTCAGGCATCTGATATCGCCATCCAGGCACAGGAGATCTTGCGGCTGCGCACAACGCTAAACCGCATCCTGGCCAAGCACACAGGTCAGACGGTTGAAAAGATCGAAGAGGACACAGACCGCGACATTTACATGAACGCCGCCGATGCCATGGACTACGGTCTCGTCGACGAGGTATTGACCGAGCCGGGGACCGATCCTGAGACCGTCGAGTCCAACGGATCCTCCTAATTCATAGTTTCATAGCAGGCCATACACCGCCGGCAGTAGAGTTGACCCTACTGCCGGCTTTCCGTTTGGTCGAATGGGAGATACGTACCGTCGCTATGATGACAATTTGCAGCCACTTCGCACACTCTTTATAATCCACTCGCGCCAATTTTTGCCTGGCCGATCCGCCGCGGGAAAGAAATCGCGGACCTTGTAATCGTGCAAGCCAGGCGTTTTCTGCCCGTAAGAAGCTTTATGAATCCTGGTCGCATCGCTCGCCTACTACTCGCACTAATCGCTGTCACCATGCCAGTGGTGGCTTTTTTTGTGGCGTCCCTTGCCGGCTCAGGCATGACCGGCGAAGCCCAGGCAGCGCCTCAGTTGGATCGAGCCCTGCAAATTGAACCAACAGAGACTCCGACAGAAACGCCCACCAATACGCCCACCAATACGCCCACGTCAACGGCGTCGCCAACCCAGACGCCAACCGCCTCGACCACGCCCACGCGCACGCCCGTTTCGACGCCTATCTACGTGGATCAGTACGAGCCCAACAACTCCTTCCAGAATGCCTACACAACGGCGCCTGGGCTGGTCCTGGAAAATAATACCCTGTGGCCTGAGGGGGACGTCGACACCTTCCGCTTCCACGCTAAAGGTGGCCTGGCCTATGAAGTATTGACGCGCGATCTGGACGCAGCGGTCGATACATTCTTGCGCGTCTACGATCCCAACGGCAACGAGATCGCCAGCAATGACGACGGCGCCGAGTTGTCGCGTGCTTCTCTGGTTACTTTTTCGGCCAATCGGGACGGCTTTTACTTCGCGCAGGTGACCAACCTCAATCCCACCGATCCGGTGGGCCAAACCTATAGCTTTGAAGTCAGCGAAGTCCTGGGTACGGCGACGCCGACGCCGCAGCCGACCGTCGCTAGCGTCGACGATTGCGAGCCCAATAACGCGTTCGACACGGCCTGTGTCATCCTTCTGGATACCACCTATAGTCTCGACTTCGTGAATCCTTTTGGCCAGGGTCGTGACAACGATTTCTTCCGTATATGGGTCAAAGATCCACTGTCGTATACCTGCGAGACCTTCAATCTCTCCAGCGTAAATGACACCAACATGATTCTCTATTCCGGGCCCGGAGAGGAGCACGGGATTGCGGGCAATGACGACAAAGATCGGGTCGCCGGAGATCTCGGGAGTCAGGTGACGATCCAGGCCAACTATACAGGCTGGTTGTACGTGCTTGTGGGTCCTGGTCCTAACATGGAGCCGGATTACGACGTGTCCAACCTCTACACATACGAACTGGAGTGTCGCGAGTTGATAGGCACACCGACGCCGACGCCTTCCCAAACGCCAGAGCCTGGGGCGGCGCTACCTACATCCACGCGCGCGCCCACGGGTGGCGTCGCGTCGCCGACGGCCTTTACGTTCCCGTCCACACCAACGCCGTCCGGCCAAGAAACGGGCGCTGCGCCTTTGCCTTCGCCCACACCGCCGCCCAACATTAATATCCGGCCCTTGCCTACGGCGACAAGCGCTACGGCGCCGCAGCAGGAAATTGCGGTAGAAGTGACGATCTATTACGATCGCAATCTCAATTTTATGGCCGAGTTGACCGAAGGGATCATCGACGTCGTCGTGGCCCTTTATGATGACACAGACGGGCAATTGCTTTCTTATGGCATCACGAACGAGGCGGGGAACATTCGCTTCAACCCGGTGACGACGACGAATGCCGTGCGCGTGTCGGTCCCCTACCTCAATTACAGCCAGGTCGTGACCGAAAGCACCATGATCCAGTTGCGCGTGGCGCCGCGTTCGCTGCCCGGTGGCATTCCGTGATCGACCCTGCGCTAACCACCCCTGTGGGAATCCTCAATGTCAGAAACGCCGCCTTCCGCTAAGTACGGTTTTCGGGATGTGCTGGAGAATCGCCCTTTGCTGCTGGCGCTGGGCGT
>CAYSMQ010000629.1:0-2286 GCA_964432035.1 uncultured Ardenticatenaceae bacterium | reverse complement strand
CTGATCACGGGCGCCTATCTGATGTGGGAGAATTTGCGGGAGTTGTGGGCGTAGAAGGTTGCTCTTTCATAAAGCAACCATTGACATGGCGAACAAAAGTTCTATATAATAAGAACATGGAAGCGCTACAGAAGTTGCGGCTGTTCGCGGAGGAGATGGACCTGGAACCGGCGGAGGAAGCCCAACCCGGCCGCGCCCCCCGCCACATCCCCCTACCCATGGCCTCCAACAACGGTGGCAGCAGAACACCAAACGCGTCTCCAACCACTACTCCCCGATCTCCAGTTTCTAGTCTCCAATCTCAGCCTTTCCCCTGCGGCGCGCCCCGACCCAAAAACCGCAAAGAAGAGCTAGGCATCTACAACGCCGTCGCCGGCAACAAGACCGTGCCCCTGCTGAAGACGATGCTCACGTCGGCATGCGAACGAAACTGTTACTATTGTCCCTTCCGCGCCGGACGCAACTATCGCCGCGCAACGTTCAAGCCCGAAGAGATGGCTAACACATTCATGGACATGCAGCGAGCGGGCATGGTCGACGGGTTGTTCTTGAGTTCGGGAATCATCCAAGGCGGCGCCAGCACCCAGGACAAACTACTGGACGCAGCCGACATCTTGCGTCACAAGCTGGGCTTCCGCGGCTATCTGCACCTGAAGATTATGCCCGGCGCGGAGCGAGCGCAGGTGGAACGCGCCATGCAACTGGCCGACCGGCTCTCGGTGAATCTGGAAGCGCCAAACACGCAGCGCCTGCAAAAGCTGGCGCCGATGAAGATCTTTACAGAAGAGCTGGTGCGTCCTCTGAAGTGGATCGAGGAAGTACGACGCAACCAGCCCCAGCACCTGGGATGGAACGGGCGCTGGCCTTCGACTGTGACGCAGTTTGTCGTGGGCGCCGTGGGCGAGAGCGACCTGGAGCTGCTCAGTACGGCGGACGCTCTGTACCACCAGCTGCGTCTGCGGCGCACTTATTTCTCCGCCTTCCGGCCCATCGCCGACACGCCCTTGGAAGAACAAGGCGCCGAAAACCCTTGGCGAGAGCATCGCCTATACCAGGCTTCTTTTTTGCTGCGTGACTATGATTTTGATATGGAAGAGATGCCTTTCGACGAGGGTGGAAACCTGCCTCTGGACAGAGATCCCAAGTTGGGTTGGGCGCAACGCAATTTGCTTGAGGAACCGGTGGAGCTGAACCGCGCCGATCGCCAGTCATTGTTGCGGGTACCGGGCATCGGTCCCAAAGGCGCGGAAGCCATCCTCCGCGCGCGCCGGCAGGCCAAGCTGCGCGAGGTGCAAGATCTGCGCAAGATCGGCGTGGTGACGACCCGCCTGGCGCCGTTCGTGATGTTGGATGGACGACGCCCCGCGCGGCAACTGCCGCTGTTTTAGGGCGACGAGCCAGACGCAAAACGCTTGACTCAGCTCCAGGAACCATTAAACTGTGACTATGAACGAACACCTGTCCATGCTACTCACTGACCATATGTTGATGCCCGGGGCCGGGGCTGTGCTCGGTTCCGGCCGTTTGCAATTGGGGATGGCGCAGGTGACATGAAATAATCTGCAGCAGTGCATCACGCGTGCAACGAACGCCTCCCCGCAGGGAGGCGTTTTTGTTTTTGGCGCAGGGTCTCCTGACGATTGTTTGACAAGAGGAGAACCAGACGCCAGAGGAAAGTGAGCAATTATGAACAGAGAACCGTTTTACGTTACGACGCCCATTTACTATGTGAATGATGAGCCGCACCTGGGGCACGCTTACACCACGATCCTGGCGGACGTGCTGGCCCGCTACGCGCGCCTTCAGGGGCGAGAGACTTTTTTTCTCACGGGGACCGACGAACATGGGCAGAAAGTGCAGGAAGCAGCCCAACGGCGGGGCGAGACGCCTCAAGAACACGTTGACCACATCGTGCTCCGCTATCGACACATTTGGGAACGGCTGAACATCGACTACGACAACTTCATGCGCACGACGGAGGCGCGCCACAAGACGGTCGTGCAACAGATCCTGCAGCGGCTGTGGCAGGCGGGCGATATTTATCGCGGCGACTATGAGGGCTGGTACTGTGTGCCCGACGAGCGCTTCTGGACGGAGAAAGACCTGATAGACGGCGCCTGCCCAGACTGCCGGCGACCGGTGGAGCGGCTGGTGGAAAGCAACTACTTTTTCCGCATGAGCGCGTACCAGGAGTGGCTGGTCAATCATATTCAGACCCATCCTGATTTCATCCGCCCGCAGTCGCGACGCAACGAAGTGCTGGGCTTCTTGCGGCAACCGCTGGGC
>CAYSMQ010000628.1:0-2294 GCA_964432035.1 uncultured Ardenticatenaceae bacterium | reverse complement strand
GTCACCGCAGCAAGTTGATTGGCAAGACGTTGGTCGCGGCCGGCATTCCCATCCTGCACATTGACGAAAACGATCGGCTCATCACTCATGACGACGTTATGCGGCGCATCGACGGCGGACAGCCCAGTCTCTTCGGCGACGACTTCCAAACATTGACCTCTCGCAAACGGTACAGGGTGGAAGATGACGATTAAACTTGTGACCATCGGCGTATATGGCTACGATGACGAACGATTTTTTCGAGACCTGCTAGAGGCAAACGTCGACACATTTTGCGATGTACGTTGGCGGCGCGGCGTGCGCGGCGCAAAATACGCTTTTGCTAACAGCAAAAGACTGCAGGGGCGCCTGGATGAACTTGGCATCCGCTACCTGCACCGGCGCGATCTGGCCCCTCCGCCCGACGTGCGCGAGAAGCAGGCCGAAGCGGACAAGAAAAGCAAAACTCCCCGCCGCCAGCGCACCGAGCTGGGTGACGCTTTCAAAGAAGCCTACCGCGAGCAGATTTTGGCCGATTTTGATCCCCAATCTTTGCTGGACGATCTGCCTCCGGACGCCAGGATCGTGGCTCTCTTCTGCGTCGAGGGCCAACCTGCCGCCTGCCACCGCTCTCTATTGGCTCAAACACTACAGGATCAGCTAGACCTAAAAGTAGAACATCTCGTGCCAGAGTAAATCGCAAACCTGACAGACTACCCTAGCCCTTTCAGGTCCCTGCCAGAAGTAACAGGAGCACCCAAAACGTCATGAAAGTCGTCATTGTTGCCAAGACGCGCATGGGTAGTGGCGCCTGCGTGGGCGGGCTCACCTTCGAGGGACAATCCGTGCGCCTCATCGCCCCCGACCAGACGCGGAACGACCGCTTCAATCAGGAGTACAACGTCGGCGACGTGTGGGACGTAGACTGCACGCCGGTTACCTCGCGTGAGCCGCCCCACGTCGAAGACATCCTTGTACACGACAAACGTCGCCTGCCGCCCATCGACGACGTTGCCGCCTTCGCCCGGCATCACATGCCGCCCAAAGAAGGCGGCGTCGAGGTCCTCTTCGAGGGCTTAACGACTGCAACGCCCACCGGCGTCCTCTACATCTGTGAAGAACAGGGGGTGCCGCCCTACAGCACCATGTTCTGGCGGCCCGACCGCCCCCTCCGGCGCGACGACGACGCCAAACGCATCCGTTACCGTTATCCGAGCGAAGATGGCGGGCACACGCTCACCTTTGTGGGCTACCAGGAGCCGCTTCCCGAGATTCCCGCCGGCGCCCTGCTCCGCGTTTCCCTGGCCCATTGGTGGCGCCCGGACGATGCGCCACAGCAAGAATTGCGTTGCTACGTGCAACTGTCGGGCTGGTTTCTGGATGGCAACCCTCATCACGACAGGCAATCGCCGGCCTCTATGGAGTCCATCCCTGAGATTTCCGTTCCCACGTCGCCGCGCGCTGTGCTCGAAGAGGTATTCGGCTTCGATGACTTTCGCCTCATGCAAGAGGACATCATCGAGCACGTGTTGGCCAAAGACGACGCGCTCGCCGTCATGCCCACGGGTTCCGGCAAATCGCTTTGCTACCAGCTACCCGCCATGCTCTTTCCCGGTCTCACGGTGGTTGTTTCGCCTCTCATCAGCCTCATGGAAGACCAGGTTATGCAGTTGCGCGAGTTAGGCATTCCGGCCCTCTATCTCAACAGCACGCTCAGCTATAACGAGTATCTAGAGGCCACGCGACAGATTCGCGCCGGTCAGGTGCGCCTCCTATACGCGGCGCCTGAAACCCTGTTGCGACCCGAGACGCTCCTTCTCTTGGAGCAGTCCGACGTGGAGTGTCTGACCATTGACGAAGCGCATTGTATATCTGAGTGGGGCCACGATTTCAGGCCCGAGTATCGACAGCTGGCAGAGGTGCGACAGCGCTTTCCCGACGCTGCCTGTTTGGCGCTCACCGCCACCGCCACGAAACAGGTCCGCGACGATATCAAAAGCAGCCTGCACATTCCCGATGCGCAAGCGTTCGTCGCCAGCTTCGATCGTGAAAACCTCTTTCTCGCCGTCGAACCGAAGACTGATGGGATGGGCCAAACTTTCGACTTCCTCGAGGCACACCGCAGCCAATCAGGCATCATTTACTGCGCCACGCGCAAGCAGGTTGACGCGCTGACCCAATCACTGGTGGCGCAAGGTTGGGACGCCTTACCTTATCACGCCGGCCTCGACGGCGACACGCGCCGCCGGCACCAGCATCGTTTTATTCGCGACGACACGTCTATCATCGTCGCCACCATCGCCTTCGGCATGGGC
>CAYSMQ010000627.1:0-2311 GCA_964432035.1 uncultured Ardenticatenaceae bacterium | reverse complement strand
GAGGCGCAGATGGCAGAGGTGCTGCACACGCTACCGCAGGAGGCGCAGCACCCGGCCTTTAACGCGCTAGACCAGCATCTGGCATCGCTAAGCGAGGCGCAGGGCGGCGCGCAAGCGCAGGCGGGGGACGCCGAGGGCAATTCTTTTCAATTAAACGTCAGCACCGCCGTGTGGGTGCAGGAGGGGTACCCGGTTCGTGAAGAATATCTCGATTTAGTGGCGCGACAGTACGGAGCCGGGTTGTGGGCGGCGAATTTTGAGGAAGCGCCGGACGCGGCGGCAGAGGCGCTAAACGTCTGGGTGGACGAGGCCACCGAGGGGCGCATCGAGCAGCTGTCGCCGCCGCTGATGCTGTCGTCTAATACGCGCATGGTTCTGGCCAACGCCATCTACTTCCAGGGCTCCTGGCTCTACCGTTTTCCCGAAGAGGCCACCGCGGATGCTCCTTTCACGCTGCTTGACGGCAGCACGGTCACCGTGCCCATGATGCAGGGACGTCCACGCCTGCCCTATGTCGAAGGAGAGAACTTCGCCGCTGCCGGCCTGCCCTACTGGGGCAACGCCGCGGAGATGTTGGTCATCCTGCCGAACGACGGCGAATGGCAGAATGTTGAGGAATCGCTGAATGCGGATCTAATCGACAACATCCGCCAGAATGCGGAACTTTACGACGTCACCCTGCAGATGCCGCGCTTCGAGTTCGATACGACCATACTGCTGAAAGACATGTTGCAGGAGATGGGCATGGCCAACCCCTTCTCTGGAGAGGCCAACTTCGAGGGTATGGTGGAAGGCGGCGGGCTGTTCATCGCCGACGCCGTGCACAAAGGTACAATCACCGTGGACGAGGAAGGGACAGAAGCGGCGGCGGTTACCGGCGTGGCCATGGAAGAGAGCGCCTACCCGACGGCAGAGTTGACGCTCGACCGGCCGTTCGTCTTTGCGATTGTGGAGCGGGAGACGGGTGTGATTCTGTTTTTGGGTCGGGTGATGAATCCTTCGTAAGCAGAGCGGAGACATCCGATTTCTCCTAGCGACCTGTGGTAGCCGAAATCGGATGTCTGGCAACCGTTCCTGACTCTTCTCCAATCCCCAATCTCTAATCCGATCTCCGCCCTTTCACTCCCACCCCAACTCACTGCTCAGAACCCTCAACGACCGCCGGCCCGGCTTCTTCATCTTGCCCCGTCGCGAGCTCACCCACTGATAGCCGGCAGGTAGTTCCTGTAGGCAGGCAGCGCGTGAGTGACCTCGTCGAAACCGACGTCGAAACCGCCGCCAAACGGCCGACTATTATTGTCAAAGTCGGTCGTGACACCGGCATCTGCGCCGGCATTGATCGCCGGTGACGCTGCGGTCAGATGATAATCGGCGTGGGCGGAATCGATAAACCTCGGGTCGGCAACGAGGCTGTGGCCACCGCCTGCTATGGGCCCTTGCACGTCGGCGCCGTTGGCAAAAAAGAGGTTGTAGTCCTGGAACACCAAAGCGCCGGTGCTGCTGATACCCACCGTGTGGCTGGCGACGATGGTGTTGGTGATGCCCGCCGTCCCCGTGATGACCTCGATGGCGGCCCCAGTCGCCGATGGCGCGCCGACGATGGTCAGGTGCAAAAGGTCGGTCGCTCCCGTCGAGGCCAGCAACAGCGATGCACCCACGGCGTCCGAGGCGCTGTTTGCGGCAAAGAGGCTGTTCATCAGGGTGGCGTCGAACAGGCCGTGGGCCAGCGCGCCGCCCTCGCGCGCCGTATTGTCCAGGAACTGGACGCGGTCGACTTCAAGATTGCCCTGCGCGTTCAGGCCCCCACCCTGGCTGTTTGTGCTGTGGTTGTGCGAGAAGAGCGCGTCATAAATCACAAGCGAGCCAAAGATAGACATGCCGCCGCCACTGCCTCTTGCCGTGTTGCTCAGGAACTGTGTGGCCTGAACCACAGCCGTGTCCTGCGCGCCCAATCCACCGCCGGATGAGAATACGGACCGGTTATTCTGAAACAGCCCATTCGTCACCGTCAGGACGCCGGCGATGAAAGCGCCGCCGCCATCGTCCTGCGCCGTATTGTCCAGGAAGTGGGAGTCGCGCACGGTCGTACGGCTAAAGGCAAACAGCCCGCCGCCGTCGCAACTGGTTGCCAGACAGCGATTTTCCTGAAAGAGCGCGCCCGTGATCAGATTTTCGCCCAGGGCGAACACCGCGCCGCCGTCGCCCTGGGACGAGTTGTCCAGGAAATGCGTGTTGCTGATGACGGCAACGCTGTTCGTGCGCAGCGCGCCTCCGACGTTGTTCGTGCTGTGATTGTTCTGGAAGAGGCTGT
>CAYSMQ010000626.1:0-2319 GCA_964432035.1 uncultured Ardenticatenaceae bacterium | reverse complement strand
AACCGGCGCCGGCAAAGAAGCCCAAGCTGCTGCCACCGGCGAAAGCGGCGTTCAACAAGACCAGCGGATAAAAATCAGGATCCGTTGCCGCCGGGGCGCGATAGGCGTGAACCAAATAGGCGGCGTCGCCCGGCCCGCTGACGGTGACCCGCCGTTCGCCACGCTGCGGCGGCTCTTGCCGTAACACCGGCGCCACCGGTTCACTGGCCTTAATGTCGCCGAAGTGCTCTTCTATACAATCCAACATTTCGCCGTTTTCAAAATCGCCGGCGACGACAATCACGGCATTATTTGGTGCGTAATGCCGCCGGTAATAGGTACGCAAATCATCCACGGTCATCGTCTGTAGATCTATTTCGTCCCCGATGACCTCGTGGTGGTAAGGATGCACGCGGAAGGCTGCCGACGTCAGCTCCTCACTCAGCAAGAACATGGGCTGATTCTCATACATGTGTCGCTCGGACAGAATCACCGTACGCTCCGAATTGACCGCCTCTTCGTCCAAAAAGGCATTCACCATGCGATCGGCTTCTAAATCCAGCGCCAACCCGATATGCTCGGAGGGCATCGTTTCAAAGTAAGCGGTGAAGTCTATCCAGGTGAAGGCGTTGAAGCGACCGCCCAGGCGTGATACGGCGCGATCCAGAGTGCCCGGCGGAAACGCCGGCGATCCCTTGAACATCATGTGCTCCACCCAGTGCGAAACGCCGGTATGGCCCGGCTTTTCATTACGACTTCCCACCCGGTACCATATCCAAAAACTGGTCACCGGCGCATGGTGCATCTCGCGCAGAACGACCGTTAGGCCGTTGTCAAGCGTCCGCTTTTCAATTGGCAGTGTCATTCATATCTCCGCATGTCGACTATGTGGGATGTTCGTAAGAGTGAATTATATCGCTTATCGTAGCAATGTAACAGCCAGTGTCAGGTAGGTCGCCCTGCCTTCACCAGCTCCTTCGCCGCCGCAAAGGGATCCTTACTGCGTACCAGCGATTCCCCGACCAAAATTGCATCCACGCCAATCTCCACCATGCGCTGCACGTCCTGCGCGTCTTTGATGCCACTTTCGGCCACGACGACGATCTCCGGCGGAATCTGATCGCGCAGGCGCGCCGTGTTTTCAAAATCAACTTCGAACGTTTGTAGATTACGGTTGTTGACGCCTATCACTCGAGGCTCGACGGCTAATGCCTGTTGCAACTCAGCCTCTGTATGCACTTCAACCAGCGCGTTCATGCTCAGTTTGTGCGCTAGGTGCAGTAGCCGGGCCATGTCACCCTGCCCCAGAACCGAGGCGATCAGAAGCACGGCGTCCGCTCCCGCCGCTCTGGCCTCGTAGATCTGGTACTCGTGAAAGATGAAATCCTTGCGCAGTAGCGGCACAGGCTTCCCCTGTGACCAGGCGTCCAGCGCCTCGCGCACGTCACGCAGATCTTCCAGCGATCCCTGGAAGTGGCGTGCATCCGTCAGCACAGAGATGGCTCGGGCGCCCGCGCGCACATATTGTTGCGCCAGCTGCACGGCATCATAATCGCGCACCATTAACCCTTTACTGGGCGATGCCTTCTTGCATTCCGCAATCAGAGACACACCGTCGGCGCGCAAAGCCGCCGCAAAATCCACCACCTCAGGTGCAATGCTGGCCAGGGCGCGCAGATCAGATATCGGCCGCTGGCGCATGATCTTCGGCAACTGCTCCCGATGATGGCGCATGATTTCGTCAAGGATTTCACCGCGTTTTTTGGCTTGATTAGATACGCTCATAGTAACCCCTCAGAGATTAAAGACTGGAGATTAGAGATTGGGGATTGGCCACCGTAATCTCTAATCCCCAATCTCCTGTGTTTTCGAAATCCACCGCTCCAACGTTCCTGCCGCCGCCCCACTATTTATCGACTCCCGCGCCTGCGCCAGGCCGCGCTGCCAGTCGTTGTCGGCGACGCCGAGGACGGCTGCCGCGTTAAGCAGTACGATGTCGCGGCGCGGTCCTTTATCCTGAACGCCGAGTATTGCGCGCGTAATGGCCGCGTTCTCGGACGGCTCTCCGCCCACAAGCTCGCTCAAGTCGGCTGGCGGCATATCTAACTCTTGCGGGTCTAACTCAAACGTTTCTACGCGCCCGTCACAAAGATAACTGACCTTGTTGGCTCCGGTCACCGAAAGCTCGTCAAGGCCATCGGCCCCGTGGACGACGTAGGCGCCGGCGCTCCCTAGCGCGCCAAGTACGCGTGCCAGCGTTTCGGTCAACGAGCGGTCGTAGACGCCGATCAGCTGGTGCGTGGCGCCCGCTGGATTGGTCAGCGGACCCAACACGTTAAA
>CAYSMQ010000625.1:0-2320 GCA_964432035.1 uncultured Ardenticatenaceae bacterium | reverse complement strand
GCCCGGCCATGAACACCAGCCCCAGGAGGCCAAGAAGGGCCAGCGCGGCAACCTTGGCCGTTCGCGAGATGCCGCGTTGTCCTCCGTCGCTGGCGGCCGCACCCTGGGGCGGCGTCACCGGCGGCGCGGTGGATCCGGCGGCCGTTCGCGAAACCTGGGTGAGTTGTTGTGCGGCCTGCTGGCGCAACGTAGCCGTCGCTGCATAGGTGGGATCGATGGCCATGACTTCGTCAAAGGCGTTGACGGCTCGCTGCCACTCGCCCTGGTTCATGGCCTCCAACCCTTCCTGATAGTAGCCGTCCACTCTGGCCGTGGTCTCCGGCGGCTGATGGATGGAGCCGGTAGCGGCTGGAGGCGTCGCCGGCGTGACGGGTTCGACTATCGTCAGCGACTCGCCTAGCAAAGCCGGATCGCTGGCCGCCGCCTGGCGAAGCGTGCGCACAAATGCGTGAACAGATTCGTAGCGCTCTTCTGGTTCCTTGGCCAGCGCTCGTTTCAAGATCGGACTCAGCGCGGGCGGAACGTGGCTGGCCACTGTATGTAATTCGGGCGGCATTTCTGTCAGGTGCTTAAACATCACCTGAGCCGTCGTCTCGCCTTCAAAGGGCAGGCGGCCGGCCAGCGCTTCGAAGGTAACCACCGCCAGCGAATACTGATCGCTGCGGCCGCCGATATTTCCGCCCTTGAACTGTTCAGGGCTCATGTAAGAAGGCGTTCCAATCACGCCGCTGCCGGTGAGCTGGGTGGCTGCATCCAACACCTTGGCAATGCCGAAGTCGGAAAGAAAGGCCGCGCCCCGTTCATCAAAGAGAATGTTGCTTGGTTTGATGTCCCGATGGATGATGCCCCGCGCGTGAGCGACCTCCAGCGCGTCGGCGACCTGTTGCAGAGTTGTCAGGAGGGCGTCGATGTCAAAATCTGTTCGCTGGATCCGTTTGCGCAGCGTGCCGCCCTTCAAGAGGCGCATCACGATGAACGGACGACCTTCATGTTCACCGACGTCGTAAATGGGCACAATGTGGGGGTGTTCCAACCGGCCGATGACGCGCGCTTCGCGCTTAAAACGCTCGACGAAGGTGTCATCGCGAGAAAAGTGACCGGGCAGCCACTTGAGCGCGACCTCCCGCTCGATTTCGCTGTCGAGAGCACGGTAGACGGTGCCCATTCCACCGGCCCCGATCTCCGCCAGGATCCTATAGCGTCCGATAAATTGAGTCATGGTCTTGCCGTCCTGGCTTTCCTACCTAGAGTGGTCACGAGTTGGGATTCACGTTTGCCGGCTTAAATGCCGCGCAACGCGTGCCCCGAGACGGAACAGAAAGCATTATAACAAATTTCGGGTATACACGGTACGGTATGCAGTAAACGGGCATATTCGACACCCACCAGTTTGGTTCTGGGCTGGCGCAGAACGCCAGTAGCAACATGCTCTCGTCAAGTATAATCATTCACTCTTACAGTGTACCTATCATCAAGTTCGCAGGGTTACGGTTTTGTTTTAAGTGCTTTACGACCTGCGCAAATTTTATTATTATCACTTGGCGTGGCAAAGAGGGGTCTGTCGCGGCCTTTTATGGTATAAAGCTACGCGTGCCCGAGGGTGACGGTGACGCTAACAGGGAAACAGGCGCCCGTTCACAGCCTATGTCCAGCGCGTACACACAATTCCCGTCGAGGAGAGATTTTTTATGGCGAGCGATGACGCTTATGGCGTGTCCTTTCGGCCATCCACTCTGGTCGACTTGCTGCAAGGACGCGCTACTGGCTGGCCGGATAGGTTGGCCTACGTCTACTTAGAAGATGGCGAAAACGAAACGAGGAGCGTATCCTATGCGCAACTGGATGCATGGGCGCGGGCTATCGCTGCCTTGCTCCAGGACCAGAACATAGCCGGCGAGCGAGCGTTGCTTCTCTATCCGCCCGGTCTGGATTTCATCGCTGCCTTCTTCGGCTGTCTCTACGCTGGCGTCGTTGCCGTGCCAGCCTATCCTCCCCGCCGCAATCGCCCGTCGCCGCGCATCCAGGGGATCGTCGCCGACGCTCGGCCGAAGATCGCGCTGACGACGGGGCAGATCCTGTCTGACATCGAGCAACGCTTTGAGCAGGCGCCCGACCTGGCCGCCCTCCGCTGGTTGGACACGGAGGGAGTTGAGGACGATACGGCCGGCGCCTGGCGGCCGTCAGGTATCTCGCCCGAGACGCTGGCCTTCTTACAGTACACGTCCGGCTCCACCGGTGCGCCCAAGGGCGTGATGGTCAGCCATAGCAACCTGATGCACAATCTGGAGATGATTCTCCAGGGATTCCAGCTGGATTCCAG
>CAYSMQ010000624.1:0-2340 GCA_964432035.1 uncultured Ardenticatenaceae bacterium | reverse complement strand
CTTACGCTGGCAGGCGATCCGGCCCGACATTCCTTTTCTGCTCGGCAGTTGGGGGCCGAAGACGATACGCGCCTGCCTTCCCTTTGTTAGCGAAGTAAAACTCGGCGGCAGCGCCAATCCCGATGCAGCTCGCTGGTTAAAGTCATTTCTGAAAGAGAAAGGATCCGATGCAGGCGCCGTGTGCGGTGCAGTAACCGTCGTCGACGAAGATCGCAACGCGGCCCGCGCCCTTGCCCGTCGCGAGGTGGCCCTCTACCTGCCGGTCATCGTCAATCTCGATCCGACCGTGACCGTCGAGCCCGATCGCCTCTCCGGCTTGCGAGATGCGATGAATACTCATGACGTGGAGCAAGCAGTGACCTTTATCTCTGACGAATTATTAGCCAAGTTCGCTTTTGCCGGCACGCCAGAGGAGATCGCCGACCAAATTTTGGCTCTTTTCCACGCCGGCGCCGATCGCGTGGAGCTGGGCACGCCCCACGGTCTCAACGCACAAAAAGGACTGCAACTGCTCGGCGAAGTCGTGCTTCCAGAAGTTCGGGCAGGGTTTTCACCGGAGAGGTGAGTCCTGTTCAATACAGCAGGCGCCGGCGAATCCGCGCTTCAGATGGCACGATCCTTCCAGGACGTGCCGCGCCACAGCTTATCGCGCACGAGTCCCAAAGTCGCGGCAACCTGAACCAGCAAGGCGCCAAGTGGCGCAAAAGTCGCCCACCATCCATGCCCAAAGCGCCGCGCCCAGGGAAGAAGGTTAAACGCCACCACTGCCCATGCCGCAAACGCCTGTCTCCAGCGCAATTGCCCTTGGACGGCACGGAGCAGGAACAGCACCGGATGCATCGCCGCCGTGACAAACAGGCCCGTTACCACGGAGTTCGTGCCTGTGGCGCGCATTGAGCGCGAACCCCAGCGCGACAGGCCTGCCCACCACGCCTTGTAACTCTCGTACATGCGCACCCCAACCAGCCCTTCTCCACGCATGAGCGGCGCCACATACCCTTGCTTTCGCAACAGATGTCCCAGAGCAAGATCCTCCATAGCCTCATGCGCAACAGCGGCGTGCCCGCCACTTTCCCAATAAACATCTTTGCGCAAGAGTATGAACTGCCCGTTCAGGATGTCGGCAGCCGAGTGGCGCCCCGCAAACAGGGCGGCAAAGGCAACGGCAAGGGCCATCCCGTCCACAGGCCCCAACACCTCGTTTCTCGTCATTAGGCTTAGCCCATCCAGATCGTGTCGCATGGCAAACGCCACCGCAGCAGCCGCACCGTTTGGGGCGTGGACCGTGTCCGCATCCACAAAAAGGAGCCACTCGCCCGTTGCGGCTCTGGCGCCCACTTGGCAAGCGTGTGGCTTACCGAGCCACCCGGCTGGCAATTCGTCAACACGGATGACGCGAACGTCGTGCTCGGCTGCTACTGCCGGCGTCTCATCGCGAGAATCGTCGTCGACGACAACAATCTCAACATCACCCGCATAGCGAGCGGTACGCAACGACGGCAGCAGACGTCTGAGATTGTTAGCTTCATTCCGAGCAGGAATGATCACTGAAAGCGACGGCAGTGCCTGCGCCTCCCCGGCCGCATCCGGTGACAATACGGGAAGCGATAGATAAATGCGATTTGCCCATTGGGAGAGCAGCGAAAAAGCGATAGAGGTAAGAAATAGTTTCATGCGGGTATTTTATCAGGTAGATCATGCTATACTGTAAGAATGAGCGATTTTTACGAACGGTTGACGCCATTCTTTCACATGATATACGCTGACTGGGATGCGACCATCACGGCGCACGGGAAGATGCTCGACGACATTATCCGTAGCGAGTGGGGAGATTCCGCGAACTCCGTACTGGACGTTTCTTGCGGAATCGGTACGCAAAGCATTGCGCTGGCTATGCTTGGCTATCAGGTCAAAGCGTCCGACTTATCCGCGGCGGCCGTTGAGCGCGCCCGCCAAGAGGCTGAAGCGCGCAACCTTTCCATTCCTTTTGCCGTCGGCGACATGCGCGACGTCTACAGCCATTACGGCGGCGGTTTCGACGCCGCGATCAGCGCCGGTAACGCAGTACCGCACCTGCTGAGTGACGCCGAGATTTTGGAGGCCTTGCGTGAAATGCGCCGCTGTCTGCGTCCCGGTGGAGGTACTGTTGTCACCATGCGCCAGTATGACCATGAAGAGCGCGGCAAGGGTCTCATCCATCCCTTTCGAGTGTTTGATGAAGGTGATAGGCGCTTTGTCATTTTCCAGGTCTGGGATTTCGAGGGCGACATATATGACTAGTCCATGTATTTTGTGGAAGACGACGGGCGCTCAGAAACGCTTAAGACACACGTTATGCGC
>CAYSMQ010000623.1:0-2344 GCA_964432035.1 uncultured Ardenticatenaceae bacterium | reverse complement strand
GCGCCCAATAGGAGGCCAGAAAAGAGCTCAATGGTCAGGCTAAGATAGGTATAGCCGCCGAGGAAGAGCACTGTGAGCACGGCAAGCGGGACGATTTTGAGGACAAGCAACCAGCGACTGCGCCTGGTGGCAAACTCTATCAGTTCCTCCGCCGGCAGCTGCGCTGCGGGATAAGGCGGATGCTCCGGAGCAATCATGCTCTTCTGCGCCTCCTCCCAGGCCTCTTGTGAAAGGCCGGCGACGACTTCTCCCGCTTCATTGTACTCCGGCGCGAGGCTATCTAACGCGCCGGGAAATTGTTCCAGAAACTGAAGGAAGTCCTTGCTGCGAATAACAATGATGCGTCCCGCATCGGTGACCCGTATCGTCGCCGGATGCGCCTGTGGCGTAAAGAGCCGCGCATCGTTAATCAAATCTCCCTCGCCGTATGCCTGTGCCTCACGCACGATCCCCTGCTCGCCTACCCCGCGCGCGTAAACCCTGCCGCTGCGCACAATGTAGAGCGCATCGGCAACGTCCCGCTGGTAGGCCAGCACCGCGCCTTCGGAGACTTCATACTCTTTGCTGATCTCCGCCAGCGCCCGCAGCTCCTCATGCGTCAGGTATTTAAAAGTGGGTAAGGTGTCGAGAAATGCTAAGCGGGATTCTGCCACTGTCTCCTGCCTCTCATGATCCGCCCCTATTTTAACATAAGGTGTTACCGTTGCCACCGGTCCCTCTTTGTCTCGTCCGCGCGCCTGTTGTATAGTGCCCACACTATGACCTTTTTCCGCGCGCTCCAGGGTAATCCACTGTTCATCATCTTCACGCTCCTATCGCTGGCCTACTTCGCCAGTGGCCTGCGCCTGGCAAAATCGCTGTGGGACAGGCGCCAGGCGTTTGCACAGAATCCATTGCAGCCCTGGAAGAAAGGATGGTCCGAGCGCGCCGCGTTCTTGCTGGCTGTGCCTCCCGGCGTTTTTGTGCACGAGTTATTCCACGCGCTCGCCATCTGGGGCTTTGGCGGCGCCGTCGTCGACGTCGGATACGGTTTCTACTGGGGATACGTGAGCACGCCCGACACCTATACGCCGGCCCAGGACTGGTTCATCAGTCTTGCCGGCACGCTGGGTACGCTGCTCTTCGGCTTCCTGCTCTGGCTCATCCTACGGCGCAACCGGTCCGACGCCTGGCGTTACTTTGGCTTGCGCGCGCTCCGTTTTCACCTGTATTACGGACTGCTTTATTATCCCCTTTTCACACTGTTCACGTTCATCGGCGATTGGCGCACGATTTACAACTTCGAGGCCACGCCCCTGCTCAGCGGCGCCACGCTGGTCGTACACGTCGCCTCGCTGGGCCTCTTCTGGTGGACCGATCGCCGCGGTTGGTATGAGATGCCTGCCTTCCAATCGGCAGAAGAGCGAGAGCAGTTACAGACGCTACAAGAACAGGCAGAGTTAAACCCGCAGGATCGGGAAGCACAGTTAAGATTAATCGAGACGATGCGACGCTCAGGCGCGACAAACGAGGCTCGACGCCGGCTTCGCCAATTCCTGGAACAGTTCCCCCGCTCGGCGCAGGGACATCTGGTTATGGGCTTTCTCGAGGCCGAAGGAAAAAACCAGCTCCCTCGCTCCGTGCGCTCCCATCTGGAACAGGCGCTGCAGTTGGGCCTGTCAGATGACGGTGAACGCTCGTCGGCGCACGCCTTGCTGGGTCAATACTACTTGCAGGTGGAGAAAACTGACGAAGCCCTACGCCACCTGGACACTGCCCTTTCCGGTATCGACGATCGCCAACCGCCGCAACGCACCGCCCAACTACATTACCTGCGCGCCCTGACCCAACGCCGCCGCGGCGCATACCAGGCAGCCACCGACGACATTGAAAAGGCTATCAGCCTGGCGCGGAATCTGGGCAGCGAGAAGATCATCACACACTATGAAAACGAGCGCCGGACCATTGCCCATCACCGCGGGCGCGGCTAAGAGCATTTACGCCTGGAAACTGCGCGACATGCGCCTTTCCATCAGGCGCACGAGGCGGGACAGAATCACGGTCATCACCAGATACAAGAAGGCCAGCACAATATAACCCTGTATAAAGTTGAAGGTGCTCGCCGTGTAAAGCTTGTTCAACTGCGTCATGTCACGCACGCCCAGCACCGATACGAGCGCTGAATCCTTAAGCATAGCCACAAAATCATTCCCTAGGGCCGGAAGCACGCGCCGGACCGCCTGTGGCAGTACGATGTAGCGCATCGTCTGAAAGTAGCCCATGCCCAACGCGCGCGAGGCTTCAATCTGTCCCTTTTCTATCGATTGGATTCCCGCGCGAAAGATTTCGGCCGAGAACGCGCCGT
>CAYSMQ010000622.1:0-2348 GCA_964432035.1 uncultured Ardenticatenaceae bacterium | reverse complement strand
GGTCGGCGACAAACACGTTTCCGTTGGGCCCAAGGGCCATGAAGCGTGGACCGTTCAATCCCTGGGCAAACACGTTAGCCTCAAAGCCCGGCGGCAGCTCCACGTCGGCAAGCGTTCCTTCGCCGGTGACGCCCGCCAGATTGACGCGGCTGGTCACGGCGCGATAAAGGAAAAAGCCACCCACGAGGGCAATGACGACAAAGACAGCCAGGGCAATCAGGCAACTGCGACGCGATGGGCGCATAAAACCACTCCGTTTCTCGCATAACTCGATTGAACCTGACTATAATCATACTTGCTATGTTGCCTATTGCGCTATTCGCCTTCGGCTTTGCCCTTTGGCTCGGATCTTACTTGCTGGCGCGTGACGTGCAGGAGCCCCTCTTGCGCCACGTGGGGCTGGGTCTTGGCGCCTATGCGCTGGCGCTTGGCGGCGCGACGCTGCTCGAGCTGAGCGACACAACAGCGCAATATATCGTCAGTCGCGCAATGCTGGCTTTCCTGGTTCTGCCGGCAGTGTTTTGGTCGGTGGCCATGATTTCGTTATTGCCGGAAGATGACGACGTGCGCCTGCGCCTGGAATCCATTGCCGGCAACTTCACGACGTTGGCGGCGCCCTTGTTCTACGTCCTGGCCCTGGCCGGCGGCGCGTTCCCTCCGGCCGGCGACGGATCGGCTACTACCGCTTTTTGGCTGCTGGCGGCGCTCCTGGCGCTACTCCTGTTCTCAGCCCTTCTCCTGTCACTCCGTGCCTACCGCAGAACGGCAATGACCAAAGAGGCTCACGGGCTTCTGGTCATTGCAACGCTCTTTTTTGGCCTCGGGTTGGGCCTGCTACTCCTGCCCCTTGATTGGATACCATTTGACTACCTCATCTTACTGATTGCGCCCGATCTACTTCTCCTGGGCGTTGCCGTTGCCTTCTTAGACGCTTTTTCGGAAGGAGAAGCGCTTTGGCCCGACCTGAAACGTTCATTGGTCTCTACAACGGTCACTGCCTTGCTGTTTGGTTTACACATAGGTCTGGTGATGTGGCTGGCGACGGGCGTGACGTTTGCCATGGTGGCCCTGCTGCACCTGACGGTCGGTACGGCTGTATTGCTCACCGCCTTTAGCACGCCTCTGTCAGGCGTGCTCGATCGCCTGGCGTTGGCAGGAAACCCTGAGCAGCTTCGTGAGCGCCGTCACCTACTGGCAGAACGTGAAGCCGCTTTACGCCGGGACCAGAGCAAAGATCCGCTGTTGCTGCCCGAAGAAGAGTTCGCCAGGCTGACGCGGCGCGCATTCAGCCATCTGAACAATTTGCCGCGCCTGGCGCGTAGTCCGCTGACGCGTCTACCGCAGGTCGAGCAGCAGTTGCGCGCACAGGGGCGCGCCGATACGAGCCTGGAGCGCGCCGGCATTTTACGCCAGGTGCTGTCAGAGAGTGTGCAGCGCCTCAAACCACGAGGCGCCGAGGCCTTCGCCAGTGGCGATGAGTGGCGCTTTTATAACGCCTTGTACTTTCCGTACGTCGTGGGCCTGCGGCCGTACAGCCGGCGCGCCAATCACGATGATCTCGCCGACTCCGAACGAGAGGCGCTGCAATGGTTTCGCCACGACGTGCCACAACGCACGCTCTACAACTGGCAAACTGCGGCTGCCGAATTGGTGGCTCGCGATCTGCGCGAGCGTTTCGCAGACACCGGTTGAGCGCCCTTTAGACCATTTTCTTGCCACATTGGCACTAATTGGCACCGTTTTTCATAGATCTGGCAGCCAGATCGGCCCTATGCTGGAACCAACTTACACCAATTTTCCCGATGGAGGTTTCAGATATGAGCACACACGTAGAGAAGTCCTCTGCACAGACGACGCCCTTATTGCAGCGGGTGATGCGGGGCAACGCCATCTTTTCTGCCAGCAGCGGCGCTATTCTTATCTTCACAGCGCCGGCGCTGGCGCGGTTGATGGGTATTCCCCGGCCGCTGGCCCTTACCATCACCGGCGTGCTTCTTGTCGCCTACGGTCCTACCCTTTGGACACTGGCCGAGCGCGCCGGCAAAGAGACCTGGCCAGGATGGCTGGCGGTGATACTTGACATTCTTTGGATCGCCGGCAGCGCCGCCCTGGTGTTCGGCGGCTGGCTGCCGCTCACAACGGCCGGCATCTGGATCATTGTCGTGCTTGCCGACATCGTCGCCGTTTTCGCCGTGCTACAGTTCATCGGTATTCGGCGTCTGGCTCACAAAGGATAGCGCTCCGACTATAGGTGCGGTTCGCGAACCGCACCTATAGTCATGTGAGCGTCAACCTAGACGACGATGTTAATCACCCGCCCGGGCACGACGACGGTGCGACGGATGGCT
>CAYSMQ010000621.1:0-2352 GCA_964432035.1 uncultured Ardenticatenaceae bacterium | reverse complement strand
AAAAGAGGGCGCCCGTGCTCAGCCCGTGGTTGACGCCCTGCAAGATGGCGCCCTGCAGGCCAAGGTTATTCAGCGAGAAGATGCCCAGCATGACAAAACCCAGGTGGCTCACGCTAGAGTAGGCAACCAACCGCTTGACGTCGGTCTGGGCGAAGGAGACGATGGCGCCATAGATGATGCCGATAATGGCCAATACGGCTATTGTGGGCGCAAACGCCACCGACGCTTCGGGGAAAAGGGGCAGATTGAAACGCATGAAGCCATAGGTCCCCATCTTCAGCAAGACGCCCGCCAGGATGATAGATCCGGCTGTGGGCGCTTCGGTATGCGCGTCGGGCAACCAGGAATGGAAGGGAAACAGAGGCACCTTGATGGCAAAGGCGATAGCGAAGCCCAGGAACAGCCAGTTCTGCACGTCTGCAAAGCCTTCACGCCCCATGATCAGTTCGGGTACCGCAAATGTGCCGTTAGTCAGGCCCATGTACAGGATAGCCAGCAGCATGAGCAGTGAACCGGCCATCGTATATAGGAAGAACTTGATCGAAGCGTAGACGCGGCGTTCTCCACCCCAGATGCCGATAAGAAAGTACATCGGCACCAACGTGAATTCCCAGAAGATGTAGAACAGGAACAGGTCTTGCGCCAGAAAGACGCCTAACATGCCCGCCTCCAGGAGCAGCATGAACACAAAATACTGCTTAACCTGATGGTCGATGCCCGTCCAGGAGCCGGCAATGCCCAGCATGGAAATAAACGTAGTAAGCAACACCATGAGGATGCTCAAGCCGTCCACGCCCATGTAATACTGGATGTTGAGGACGTCAATCCATAACGTCTGCTCCACCAATTGAAGCCCGGCGTTCCCGGCATTGTATAGAGCCAGCACCACCAGAGAAAGAATGAAGGTGATGATCGACGTGCCGGTTGCGATCTTCTTTATCAGGTCATCCGACTCGCGCCCAAACGGCTTTAGCAACAAAATGAGCGCGACGCCGATGAGCGGGAAGAAGGTCATGAATGTAAGCATAAGAATACTCCAAATCAGGAGATAGGAGGCTGGAGATTTGATATTGAAGATTAGCGATTAGGCCGCCTATAATCTCCAATCTCTAATCTCCAATCTCTATTTACCCTGCCATCAACAAAAAGTACGCCAACAACAACACCACACCCAGAAAAAGGCCCAGCGCGTAATTGCGCACGTAGCCGGTCTGAACCCGCCTGAGCACCCCGGCAAGGGCACGCGTGACCCGTGCAGACCCATTGACAAGCGCGCCGTCGATTCCCTTGGCGTCCAGGACATCGGACGAGAAGCGGGCAAAGCCCACAAACATATCTCGGATCAGGTTATCGTGTACAAAATCGTGCCAGAAAGCCCAATCCACCGAGTGCGCCAGAAAACGCGCCGTCGCATTGTACGCCGGAATGACGCCCTTCATATAGAAGGTGTCCAGGGGCAGCACGGCAAACCACCAGATCGCGGGCCCAATAACGGGAATCTCACGGAATGGATCGGTGTCGGTCGCCGTCTCTGGACGTCGCCTGTATATCACATTGAACGCCAGCAGGAAGCCTGCCAGGGCCAACAGGATGGATAGTCCGGCAACAACGTAGTTCAGGGCCAATGGCTCAATGTGCGGCAGATGTACCAGACCGATCTCGTTCAACTCAAAGGCCCCGATTGAATGTTCCAGCCAGGCTTCGAGCATGAAAAAGACGCCTTCGGGATGGTTTCCTGCTGCCTCTGCCATGCCCGCGCTGAAGAAGGGCAGGTTGATGAAACCGCCGACGACGGCGAGCCCTGCTAACACCATTAGTGGCACGGTCATGACCGGCGGGCTCTCGTGCGCGTGTTCCGACGCGGCATGGCGGGCTTCGCCGAAAAACACCATCTTTATCTGGCGCCCCATATAAAAGGCTGTGCCTACGGCGGCGATTGCCAGTAACACATAGACGATGACATTATTCTGGTTTGCATGCGCCAGGATCTCGTCCTTGGACCAGAAGCCGGCCAGCGGCGGGAAACCGGAGAGCGCCAGCGCGCCGATCAGATAAACCCAGTACGTCGTGGGCATCTTGTGGCGCAAGCCGCCCATGTTGCGCATGTCCTGCGGGTCAAATTTCTCTTCGTCTTCGTGAAGTGCCTCGCCTTCCTCGGCCACACCCGTTTCCTCGTCGTGCCCTTCGTGCCCGTGCGCTATCTCGTGGTGACCGTGCTCCACGCCATGAATCACCGAGCCCGCGCTGAGGAACAAAAGGGCCTTGAAGAAAGCGTGCGTCACAAGGTGAAATATGGCCGCAACGTAGGCGCCCATGCCCGCGGCAGCAACCATAAAACCCAACTGGCTGACG
>CAYSMQ010000620.1:0-2354 GCA_964432035.1 uncultured Ardenticatenaceae bacterium | reverse complement strand
GGGCGGTGGCGGCGATGTTTAACGACGAAAAAGACGCGCTCACAGTGTGGACGACGACGCAAGCGCCGCACCGCACGCGCAGCCACATCGCGCGCTTGCTGGGTCTGGAAAAGGAGCAGGTGCGCCTTATCGCGCCGGAGGTGGGCGGTGGCTTTGGCATCAAAGGCGGCTTTTACCCGGAAGAGGTGCTGGTTCCGCTGCTGGCGCGGCGCTTTAGCCGATCGGTCCGCTGGACGGCGACGCGCAGCGAGGATTACCTGGGCTCGGTGCAGGGGCGGGGACAGATTACAACCGTGCGCCTGGCGGCCGATGCCGAGGGACGCGTGCAGGCCGTAGATTTGCACGTGCTCATGGATTGCGGCGGGACCTACGGGCACGTGACGCCGTACATTCCGCGCTTCACCGCCTTGCTCATCGGCGGCGTGTACGCCATTCCTGCCGTGCGCGCCGATGTGGTGGGCGCGATGACCAATAAGGCGCCGTCGGAGCCTTATCGGGGCGCGGGCCGGCCCGAGGGCGTGCTGGGCATCGAGCGCGCCATGAACATTCTGGCGGCAGAGATGGGCGAGGATCCGGTGGCGCTGCGCCGCCGCAACCTGATCGCGCCCGACGCTTTCCCCTATAAGAGCGCGACGGGCGTGACGTATGATAGCGGGGAATACGAGCGGGCGCTGGACAAGGCGCTGGAACTGGTCGATTATGAGGCGTTGCGGCGGGACCAAAAACAGAGTCGCGAGCGCGGAGATAAATTGCTGGGTATCGGGATCTCCTGCTATATCGAAATCTGTGGCGGCGGACCGTTCGAGATGGGCAGCGTAACTGTGGATGAGGAAGCCAACGTGACCGTGCTCAGCGGCACCTCGCCGCACGGGCAGGGGCACGAGACGGCGTGGTCGCAGATAGCGGCGGACGTCCTTCAGATTGCGCCGGACCGCATCACGGTGAAGCACGGGGATACGGCGGTGGTGCCGCGCGGCATCGGCACCTTTGGCAGTCGCAGCGCGGCGGTGGGTGGCAGCGCGGTGTTTACCAACGCGGAGACGGTGCGCGAGCGGGCTAAGGCGCTTGCCGCGCATTTACTGGAAGCAGCCGTGGAGGATGTGGTGCTGGAAGGGGGCCGTTTCCACGTGGTGGGGGTTCCCCAGCGCGCGTTGGACTGGACCGACGTGGCCCGCTGCGCGCGGGACTCGGAGCTGCCGCAGGCGCTACAGGGCGGGTTGCAGAGCGACGTGGACTACGAACCGCAGTACTCAGAGTTTCCCTTTGGCGTGCACGTGTGCGTGGTGGAGGTCGACCGGCAGACGGGGCAGACGGAGATCGTACGCTACGTGACGGTGGACGATTGTGGCAAGGTGATTAACCCCATGCTGGTAGAGGGGCAGATCCACGGCGGCGTGGCGCAAGGGGTAGGGCAGGCGTTGCTGGAGACGGCGCATTTTGACGAGATGGGTAACTTGCTGTCGGGCACGATGCTGGATTACGCCCTGCCGCGCGCGGACAATCTGCCCTTCCTGGAGACGACGCGCACCGAAACGCCCAGCCCTGGCAACCCGTTGGGCGTGAAGGGCGTGGGCGAAGCGGGCACCGTGGGCTCCACGCCGGCTGTGCTCAATGCCGTGGTCGACGCGCTGTCGCACCTGGGCGTGCGGCACCTGGACATGCCGCTGACGGCGGAGACCGTGTGGCGGGCGATGCAGGACCATACAGCGTCCAAGGGCGGCTAGCATCTGGATTCAAACTGTAGATACCACAGCAGCATCAGGAGCATGGAAACTGTGTAAAAAAGGTGCAAGAACCAGATTGGCCCAAAAGGGAGCTTGACGACGTAGAGCCAGTGCACCACATTTCCCACATTGCTGGCGACGAGGTGCGGGAAACTGTAGGAGCTCAGATCCCGCGATCGGGCCGCCTTGGCGAGCATGGGCAGGTTGCTTGCGGCAAATATGGTGCTTGAAACAATTCCGGCGACTGTTGCCACGTCTAGAATGTCCATCTGACTCGCTCAACTCGATCTTAATAACGATGCGCTACTTGATCATCACGTAGTAGTAGTTTTGGAAGTCGTGCTCCAATTGGTGCACGTCTACATTGGAGAAGCCAGCGGCGGCGAGCATCTCTAGCGCCTTTTCTTTGCCCCACATGGTGCCCAGACCCTGTCCGTCCTGCGCCAGGGATACGGTCATGCAGTGCATGGTGGAAACCGCATAGAGGAGCGGGGCCAGGGGTAGGTCCATGTTTTGGTGCACGTGAGAAGAGCCGGCGATGTCCTGCATGAGAAAGACGCCGCCGGGTTTAAGCGCGCGGTAGACGTTGTCTAGCACCCTCGTGGGGTGGGCCTGGTCGTGGATGGCGTC
>CAYSMQ010000619.1:0-2358 GCA_964432035.1 uncultured Ardenticatenaceae bacterium | reverse complement strand
GGCGTCAGCCATATTGAGTGTAATGACTTTATGCTGCCGCCGCCGCGACTGAGCCGGGTGCGGCAGCTGTTGTTGCGGTTGCTGCCGGGGGCGCCGCCGGAGCTGTGGCGTTACAGTCGCGCCACGCTGGAGCAGCTGGCGGAGAATGCGGGGGCTGAGGACGTCAATGCCCTAACGTGGACGATCAATAGTGATTTTTCGGTCCCATGGTGGCAGTGGCCTGCACAGAAGGTGTACCTGCGGCGGGGGTTGGATGCGGCGCAGCGATTGCAAGTACGCTTGCTGCGCGTGAATCTGGGGCAACGCGAGGGCGCGGACGATGCATTGGTGGCGCGCCGGCTAGCAGATTTCGTTATACAGAGCCAGCGACACTGTCCGGGCCTGATCATCACGGTGGAGAACCATTGGGGTATCAGCACGGACATCGACCGCCATCTTGCGATTGTGCGCGACGCGGCGCGGCGTCTGCCAGAGGCATTTGGCGTTTGTTTTGGCTGCTGCTTTGACCCCGACAATATGCCGTCAGATGGCGTGTCAGAGTCAGAGCGGGAGCATTGGTGGCGCGAGCTGGCGTCTGAGGCGAACCACTATCATTTGAAGACGACGGCCTTTGATGAGGAAGGTGAGGACAGGGCCTTGCCACACGCGCGGCTAATGGCCCTGTTGGATGACGCGGGATACGGGGGCGATGTGGCGATTGAGTATCAGGGGGAGGGAGAACCGGTGGAGGCGGTGCGGCAGAGCAGAGCGTTGTTTGAGCGGTTGTTGGTAAAGACGTGACAGGTCTTCGCAACCTGTCACGTCTCACCGAGTTGGTCGTTTACTCGACAATCACCCAGTCGCTAGCGCTGCGACCGAAGACCTCTGGACTGTACATTTCCTCGGCCTTTGCCGGCGGGGCGACGAAAGTGCCGGGGGTGGTGGCGCGGGCGACGTAGGTGTATTCGTAGACGCCGTCCCAGAGCAGGGTGGTAAAGGCTTCTGCGCGCTCATCGCGCATGTTCTGGTGATCGTACCAGGTACCCCACCACCACCAACCGTAACTGCGCGCGGCGGGGTTGGGATCGTCGGGGGTGTCTTGAGAAACGGCGAGGGCGGGGTTGACGATTTCCAGGCCCGCGGGCAGGGGGTCTACGAGGGCCACGTGATAGCGGCGGTTGCTGGCGACCATCTTCAGCCGTACGCGCACGCGGGCGCCGGCGCGGATGCGCCAGGTGCCGTCATCGTCGCGCGTTACATCTTCTGGATCGTCGACGGCTTCGTAGGTGCGTTCCACGACGAAGCCCATGTCCAGCGGGTCGAGCTCCAAGTCGGTGGGCGCGTAGCTCAGACCCAGGCGGTAGTAGAGGCGTCCCTGGCCCTCTTTGCTCACGACGAGGTCCTGTAACGCCTGTTCCTCGACTAGGACACTCATGGGCACGTTCGTTTCGCGCGTCTCGGTCGTGCGACCGGCGAATTCGTGGCTGCCGGCGTACGTTTCGCCCAGCCAGATGCGGGCGACGAAGTCCGGCGTCTGCGCCTCGAAGGTGTTGAAGTAATTGTCTAGCGCCAGCAAGATGAAGACGTTCTCTTGCGTGTTGGACCAGCGCCCGCGCGTGCGGTGTGCCAGAAGGCCGTTGACCACTTTGGGAATCAGGTCGCTGTCCGGCTGGTTGGCGATGAGGGCGTCGAGAATCACGCCGTCCGTGCGGCGGTTGGAATGCAGCAAGACGTAGTCCTCGTCGCCATAAGAGGTGGTGAAGTTAGCGGCGTTGGCCGTTTCCACGGCGCGATTGAGGAAGTGGCGGTGGATGTCGCCGGTTTGTGTGCTATAGGTGGGATCGTCGCCCAGCACCTGCCAGATCCAGGCGGCGGCTTCCAGCGAAAGGCGATCGAGCCCGGCCTCGTCGAGGATGCGGGCTGCTTTGGCAGCGTCAGGGTCGCCCATGAGATCGCGCACGTAGAGCGCGTAGGAGGATAGGGCCCAGCGCGTCTCCTGACTATACCAGGCGGGGTAGCTGCTTTCCACGACGCGCAGGAAGTCCAACGAGCGCTGCATCATCTCCTGGGGTACGGTGAAGTCTTTCTGTTGGGCGCGCACCAGAGCGTGCGCGGTGTGAATGCTGTAGAAGGGCACTGATCTGCGGCCGCGTGTCCAGATGGGGAAGCCACCGTCGCCGTTTTGCAGGCCCTGCAGCGTCTCAATGTCACGCTGTACCGCGGCTTCCAGTTCCTCGGGCGGCGGCAACTGCTCGGCCTCAAAGGCAGTCAGCACGTCGCGCAAGGCGGCGATGGCCAGGATGCGCGAGGCGATCTGTTCGGTGCAGTCGTAAGGGTAGTTGGTCAGGTAGATGACGGCGTCGGTGAGGCCTTGCAGCG
>CAYSMQ010000618.1:0-2360 GCA_964432035.1 uncultured Ardenticatenaceae bacterium | reverse complement strand
GACGGTCTTGGCCAACCCCCTCTCCGCGCCAGACGGGCCGCCCGCCGACCAACAACCGCTTGCCGAGTCGCTCACCGAGAGGGAGCTAGAAGTGCTGCGGCTCATGGCCACAGGTCGTACCAATCCCCAAATTGCCGAGGAGCTGGTCATCGCCGTGGGCACGGTGAAGTGGTATGCCAGCGAGATTTACGGCAAGCTGGGCGTCTCCAACCGCACCGAGGCCGCCGCCCGCGCGCGCGAGCTGGGTCTGCTCGCCTGAGTCCCAACCCTCCACCCCAACCCACAAACCCATCCCCCAACCCTGCCAACCGGCCGGTCACAGCCCGCGCCGCCTCCGTTATGCTGCTTGTAGTAACGACTTCAGTCGTTCGCTTCTATACGACACTCTTAAGGAGGCAAAACCATGCAACAGCTCAAGAGCACCAACGGACAACGAACCAACATCGCCGGCGCCGTTGACCATGAATTCCAAGCGCAGCTGCGCGGTGACGTCCTGGTCCCCGGCGACCCCGGCTACGACCAGGCGCGCGCCATCTGGAACGGCATGATCGACCAATCACCCGGGGCCATCGTGCGCTGTCGCAACACCGCCGACGTCGTCGCCGCCGTCAACCTGGCGCGCGAGCACGACCTGCTCCTCTCCGTGCGCGGTGGCGGACACAACGTCGCCGGTCACGCCCTGTGCGACGGCGGGCTCATGATCGACCTTTCGCAAATGACAGGCATCCACGTCGATCCCCAGGCGCGCACGGCGCGCGTACAACCCGGCGTGGACCTGGGCGACCTGGACGCCGAGACGCAGCTCTTCGGCCTGGCGGCGCCCACCGGCATCGTCTCCAAGACCGGCCTGGCGGGGCTCACCCTGGGCGGCGGCTTTGGCTATTTGACGCGCAAGTACGGCTATACGGCCGACAATCTGCTCTCCGCGGAAGTCGTGACGCCCGACGGCCGCGTGCTGCGCGCCGCCGAAGATGAAAACGCCGACCTCTTCTGGGGCATCCGCGGTGGTGGCGGTAACTTCGGCGTCGTCACCTCCTTTGAATACGAGCTGCATCCCGTAGGTCCCACGGTTCTGGGCGGCGTGGCGCTGTATCCCATCGAACGGGCCAACGCCCTCATGCGCTTCTACCGCGACTTTGCCGCCGGCGCGCCGCGCGAGCTGGGCTCCGCCTTCGTCATCCGCCTGGCCCCGCCCGCACCGTTTCTCCCTCAATCCCTACACGGCAAACCGATTTGTGGCCTCATCATCTGTTACGCCGGCGACATTGAAGAAGGGCAACGCGTGCTACAACCCTTGCGCCGGTTCGGCGAGCCGTTGGCGGATAAGATTGGGCCCAAGCCCTTTCTAGGCGTGCAGTCCATGCTCGACAAGGGCCAGCCCGAAGGTAACCAGTACTACTGGAAGTCAGAATACCTTTCGCAGCTGCGCGACGAGGCCATTGACACCATCATCACTTATGGGGCCACGATGAGCTCGCCGCTCTCGCGAGTGATCGTCATGCAACTCGGCGGCGCCGCGCGCGACATCGACGAAACCGCCACGGCCGTGGGCCACCGTGACGCCGAGTTCGTATTGGCTATCAACAACGGCTGGCGCGACCCGGCCCAAAATGACCGGCAGGTGCAGTGGACGCGCGACTTCTGGACCGCCATGCAGCCCTTTGCCGATGTAGGCGCCTACGTCAACTTCCTCTCCGCAGACGAGGGGCAAGATCGCGTGCGCGCCGCCTATGGCGACGAAATCTACGAACGCCTGGCGCGGGTCAAGGCCAAATACGACCCTCACAACCTCCTACGCCGCAACCAAAACATCCAACCCGCACCCCAATTGGCCCCCACCCCCTGATCCCAATCCGCTGGGCCGGTGCCCCCACCACCGGCCCAACCCGCAACCACATCTGTAGCCGCCGTCCGCCGTCTGCCGTCCGCCGTCCGTCCTATACCTCATAGACCTGAATGCGGTTCTGCGGCACCCGCTGCGCCAGCCGCACCATGCTGCGCCGCACTTCCTGCACAATCCTTTCCTTATCTAACGTCAGCAGCTGCCGCGCCTGCATCAACACCTGCCCGTTGACAATCACCGTGTGCACGTCCGACGCGCGCGCGTTGTAAACCAGGCTCGCCGTGGGGCTGTGCAGCGGCTGGTGGTGCGCGCCGCTCATATCCAGCAGCACCACGTCCGCCAAAAATCCCGGCGCCAGCTTGCCCAGCGATTGCTGCAGGCCCAGCACGGCGGCGCTACCGCGGAAGGCGATTTGCAGCGCCTGTTCGATAGGCATCACCTCCGGGTCCCGCGCTTCGTGCTTTTGCAGCATGGCCATCAGGCGCAGGCTCTCCAGGATGTCCAGCGTGTTGTTGCT
>CAYSMQ010000617.1:0-2375 GCA_964432035.1 uncultured Ardenticatenaceae bacterium | reverse complement strand
ACGGAGGAACGATTACGGGGTGGCGTCACGACGGGTGGAGTTACCCGCACGTGGGACGGCCGCGTCCCAGCGGCGACGGCCGTTCTGGGCTTCTCGCCGCGTGGCATCTGGCGCAACCGTATGCGCGCCCTGAACCGCGGCAACTGCTGGGATCGCACTTTGGCGCCTATCGCAACGCGGATCCGCTCTACACCTTTCCGCGCGAAGTCGTAGATCACTTTGTGCCAGACAGCCCGCTGCGCACGTCGTCGATGCGCGGCCTGGGCGCTTACGCCAACGTTTTTGCCATCGAGTCGTTCATGGATGAGTTGGCCCACGCGGCAGGCCAGGATCCGCTGGCTTTTCGGCTGGCGCACCTGGCGGACGAGCGGGCCAGGGCCGTGTTGCAGGCCGCGGCAAGCAATGCGGGTTGGGAGGCGCGCTCGCGGCCGGCAGGAGAGGGAAAGGGCCGGGGATTGGCCTTTGCGCGCTACAAGAACCGCGCTTCGTACGCGGCCGTTGTCGTGGACGTTACCGTGGACCAAGAGAGCGGCGAGATTAGCCTGGAGCGGGCCGTCATCGCCGCCGATGCCGGCGAGATTGTCAATCCCGATGGGCTAAGCAACCAGCTGGAGGGCGGCCTGGTGCAGGCTGCCAGCTGGACGTTGTGCGAGGAGGTACGGTTTGACGCCGCGGGCATCACCAGTCGCGACTGGGATAGCTATCCCATTTTGCGTTTTTCGGCGGCGCCGCGGTTGAAGACGATTCTGCTGGATCGGCCCGGGTTGCCCTTTTTGGGCAGCGGAGAAGCGGCGCAGGGGCCTACACCGGCGGCCATTGCCAACGCCGTTTTTGACGCGACGGGCATGCGACTGCGCCGCATTCCCTTTAGGGGTGCTGTTAATAGACTCAGAGCAACATGATCGCGAACTTTACCGTTTCCAATACTGCTGCTCAAATCGAATAGGTTATTCTCAATTAAGTCATTTGAAAATAACCTGCCGAGTAAAGTGATTTTCCTCATTACCCCTGCTGTAATAAATCACTAACGTGGCGCTTATACTGGCGTCATACTATGTAGTAGGAGCAATCGATCTCCTAACTGTTAACCGTCTGCATTTTAGACGGTAAGCGAGGTGGGTCATGAGCAAGCAATACGGGAGCAATTCCTTCGCAGATGAGTGGTCGCTGTTTGTCAAAGCCGTTGCCTTTCTGGCCCTGTTGACCGGTCTTCTCTATCTACGCGTCATGTTGGGTCAGGGTGCGCCGCTGGCTGTGGGTAGCGACGTGTTGGCGTCTGGCGCCACGCGCGTGCTGCTGACCGTCACCGGTATCGGCGGGCTTCTCGCCGGATGGTACAAGCCGTTGCTTGGCGGACCGGTGGCCGTGGTCGCCGGCCTTCTTCTGGGCTGGGCGGTCTACGGCGTGGCCATGCACGATCCGCTGCTGCTGGCGCTGGCCTACGGTTCGCCGTTCGTCATTACCGGCGTGCTGTATATTGTGTACGGTTGGAAAAGGCAAGGCCAGAGGTAATTGTTCTGAAAAACGGGAGGCACGATGTCTGCGCCGCCGTTTGACCAGTCCGCTTTAGAGCAATACTTAGAAAGGCGGCACGGTTCCGCCGTGTCCATCGAAGAAGTGCGCGAACTCGGTGGCGAGACGCGCGGCCCGGACGCGCTGAAGCAGTTTGGGTATGGCCGCCCGTTATTGGTTACATATGAAGTGGGCGGCGAGCGGCGGCGGGAGGTCCTGCACAGTATCCGGCGCAATGCGTTCGGGCGCGAGCGCGACGACGATCGGGTGGCGGCCGTGTGGTTGGATTTTCAGACGTTTAATGAGCTCCCGCGCCACGTACCGGCCGTGGATATGGTGGGCATAGACGACGATGGGGAGCTCGATTCGCTGCAAGAGATGCGCGAGCTGTTACTGGTAACCTCTTACCGACCGGGCGAGCTCTATGCGAATGATTTGCTGCAATTGCGCGACGGCGGCAAGGTCTCGCAGCGCGACTTCGAACGCGTGGAAGCGCTTGCCGCTTACCTGGCTCAAATTCATCGCCGCCAGTTTGACGGAAACGACGACGAGCGCCAGGGTGCGCTGTGGCGACGGCGGTTGCGAGACCTGGTGGGCCATGGCGAGGGCATCATGGGTTTGAGCGATAGCTACCCCCTGCCCTTGCCCTACGTCAACGCCGGCGATTTGGAGGCGATTGAAGCGCTGGCCAACGGTTGGCGCTGGCGCCTGAAACCGCTACAGCATCGCCTGCGCCAGGTACACGGCGATTTCCATCCTTTCAACATCCTGTTCGATGCTGAGGGCCAACTACACATTCTGGACCGCAGCCGTGGCGCCTGGGGCGAGCCGGCCGACGACGTCAGCTGTCTGACCATCAACTA
>CAYSMQ010000616.1:0-2377 GCA_964432035.1 uncultured Ardenticatenaceae bacterium | reverse complement strand
ATCAACTCCACATCACGGCCCAAGACGCCGCCGGCTTCGTTCACTTCGTCGACGGCCATTTCGGACGCCTGGCGCATCTCCGTGCCGCCCTGGTAGGAGCCGGGCGCGGACAATGGACCAAAGCCACCGATGAGTATCGTATCGCTTTCGGCCATGGGCTCTTCTGCAGGTTCTTCGGCCTCTTCAGGTTCGGCTTCGACAACGCGCGTCACTTCTACTTCTTCCGTAATAACGCGCGTCACTTCGACTTGCTCACCCTCTACGGTGACAACGCGCGTCACCTCCATCACCTCAGGCTCAGGCTCGGCAGTCGTACACGCCGCCAGAGCCAAAACCAGTACAGCAACGGCTGCTAACAGCCAGATACTTCTATTCTTCAAGCATTGCATGCCCTACTCTCCTTTCTCTAAAACTGACAAATAATCTATGGCACGATCACGCCGTGAGCCACGGCTACCGTGCTTACCACTACAGCAAAACTCGCGAAACTTGGCGCGCCGCCTCCAGAACCGGTTGCGCAAAGCGATCCTCCAGCTCCTGCCGCGAAAAGCGGGCGCTGGAAACGGACACGTTTAGCGCTGCGACGATGTGACTGTCACGGTTTCTCACCGGCGCTGCCAGCGAACGAGCGCCAACGACCATCTCCTCGTCGCTTACCGTATAGCCCTTCCAATGGCCCAGTTCCAGGTCGGCCCACAAGGCATCCGGTGTTGTGAGCGTCTGCGCGGTATGTGCTTTGTAGGGACCTGCGCCCAGGAGCTTGCGCACTTCCTCATACGAGTGATCGAGGAGATGCGCTTTGCCCATGGAGGAGCAGTGCAGGGGTAGGCGTTTGCCCACGCGCATGTGTACGCCGACGATTTGAGCGGACCCGATGTGCAGGACGTAGACGATTTCTGTCCCGTCTCGTACGGCGAGATTGGCTGCTTCGCCCGATTCCCGCGCCAGCTCGGCCAGATGCGGCTTGGCCACTTGCGCCAGGTCGAAGCTTTCGAGCGCGGAGAAGCCGAGTTCAAGCATCTTAATGCCGGGCCGATAACGCTTGGTAGCCTCGTCGCGTTGGAGATAACCAAGGTCTTGAAGCGTGTAGACGAAGCGGAATGCCGTGCTTTTGTCTAGTTTTACGGCGTCTGCTATCTCCATCAGGCTCAAGCTGTCATTTTCCTCGGAAAATGCCTCCAGGACTCGTAGCCCGCGGTGCAAGGCTTCGATGAAGTAGCGCTCGTCAGGCATGGGTTTTATCGAGAGAAATGCGGTTTCACTGTGTGAAACACAGTACCGCATGGACACATGCTTGTCAAGGGCAAAATGAAAATTGCGGCAGCCGGGTGACCGCCCTGCACAACGTGTGGGTAACTGCTTATATCAGGAAGTAGGGATCGAGAATTCGAACTTCGGTTATACGGTCGACGGGTAGGCGGTTGCGGGCTGCGGCGCGGCGGATGGCTTCGGGAGAGGGCGCGTCGCAGATGTAGAAGGCGCGGCGCCGGTCGGGGGTGACGTAGGACTGGATCCACGTCACGCCGTCCAACGCGTTGTTGCTGACGATGTGCAGACACAGCCGTGCCCCCTTGTCGTCCAGGGTTAACGGTAGGCCGTCTGGAAAAGTCTGCTCCACCAGGTAGCGGGTCATCTTATACCGTTTGAGATACTGCGACGGGATCTTGCATTGTGCACGTTGGTCAGTCTCTTATGGGGCCAACGTAGTGGTGACGGCGCCCATGTGCAGGCCAAAGCCGATCAGAACGAGCCCGCTGGCATAGGAAAGGGCTCGCGTGGCGCCGCCGGAAAGGCGCGGCTGCCAGTAGGCGGCGAGGATGGCGGCAATTAGCGACGCCACCATGCAGCCAGTGGCGAAAGCACCCAGAAAGGTCAGACTTTCTGGTCCCGGCTGCTGTAGCGCCGCGCCGCCAATGGAGAGCCAGAAGGCAATATCCAGTGGATTGGCGAGCGAGAGCATAGCGCCGGTGACCAGCGCACCCCATGTGGAGGACCGCGCGGACGGTGCGCCGGCGGTGGGCGAGGAAAGGGCGTTACGATCGTGTATTATGCTGAGGCCCAGGTAGATGAGCAGAGCCATACCGCCGAAGCCCATGATTGGTTGCCGGCCCTCTTGCCGCAAGAGGGCGCCGGCGCCGAGCAGGGCAATGCCGCCATAGAGTAGCGGGCCAAGAGCAGAACCACCCTGCACGGCGAGCGCGGCCCGGAGCCCACCGCGCAGGCCCTGTCGCATAGTTTCCACAATGATGGGTCCCGGTGCGGCGGCGTAGGCTGTTCCCATAAGCAGTCCGGTTAAGATTTCCATGATTCACCTCCTCTTGTTTTTGCGGCAAGCGTCTGAACCCAGCTCATCTCGTGAAAAACGGCAGAAATATGT
>CAYSMQ010000615.1:0-2399 GCA_964432035.1 uncultured Ardenticatenaceae bacterium | reverse complement strand
CATAGTGCTCCTTAGTATAGGACACCCTTGTAGTAAAGCTGGCGCTGTTGCTCATCGGGCAGTTGCGGCTTCTCTTCGTCCTTGCCGCGACGTTTTCCTTTCGACTGTTCGGCTAGCTCGCGCGCTGCCTCTTCGGCAGCAGCCTTCTCTGGCACAATTTCGCGCCAGTAGCTAATCGGCTTACTCAGGCGTGCCTTATCGTGAATATGCGAATAAGTGCGGTCATAGTCCGCGAGTTCATAATCGTGGTCCATCTTAATGGCGTCGAACGGACAGAACTCGGCGCAAAAACCGCAGTTCATGCAAATATCAATGTCAATATAGAACTCTTCAGGCTCCGGTTTGGGTCGCCCGTTAGGTTTCGTCCCGCGCTTAATCCAGATGCATTGTGGCGGACAAACCTTGGCGCAGATGCCGCAGGACGTACACCAGTCATGGCCCCAATTTTGTCCCGGCGGCGGGTCATCCGTAATTAGGAAGGGGATAAAGCGAAAACGCTCGGGCATCGGCAGCTTTTCTTCCGGATAATTAATCGTGACCGCGCCCCGATTCTTACCCAGATGCTGACGCACCTTCAGGGCCTCCTCATTGTGGTAACGTCCACCCCGGAAGGCCCAACGCAAGTCGTCGAGATAAGTTTCGGTGAAGTGCTTGAGCGTGTAAGCCATGCCCTTCACAATGCCAAGTCCGTACATTTGCTCTCCTCTACAGCAGGTAACGCCACAAGTTGCAGCTCTGGCGCCAGCCTGCCGTTTACTTTGCTGCTTTTTGCCGGGCTCTAGCGGTCAACCTCGCCCAGCACAATATCAATGCTACCAAGAATCGTTACGACGTCGGCAACCTTGTGTCCCTGGCACATTTTGCCCAATGCCGTCAGGTTGATGAAACTAGGCGCGCGAACGTGATAGCGCTCCGGATTCGACGAGCGCCGCTTCGCCGTGATGTAATAGCCAAGCTCACCCTTCGGGTTCTCTACACGTCCATAGGCGTCGCCGCCCGGCACACGGATGGCGTACTGCGGCTTGCCTTCGATGATCGGAGCGCCTTGTGTTCTCTTCAGATGCGGCAGCACCTGCTCCAGAATACGCACGCTCTGACGCATCTCTTCAACGCGCACCAGATAACGATCATAAACGTCGCCGTTATAGCAAACGGCAATGTCAAAGTCCAGATCTTCGTAGTACGAGTAGGGATCGGCCCGGCGCACGTCATAGGGCACACCACTTGCGCGCAAGACGGGACCCGCCGTGCTGTAAGCGATGGCCTCTTCGGCTGATAAGGCACCAATGCCAATGCTACGCGCGCGCAAAATTTCGTTGTTCGTCAGAAAGTTGTCCATCTCGTCGACAAACCGGGGCAGCTGTTCGTGCACAAGGTGCTCCAGGAACTGCATCGTCGGTTCGCCGCGAAATTCGCTGGGCAAGTCGTAAGCGACGCCGCCAAAACGGAAATAGTTGACCATCATGCGCGAGCCCGCGGTGGCCTCGAAGAAGTCAACGATCAGCTCCCGCTCGTTAATCATATAAAGGGCCGGCGTCTGGAATGCGCCCATGTCATTGAGCAAAAAGCCGAGCGCCCAGGCGTGGTTAGCAATCCGGTTCAACTCCACCATCAGCAAGCGGATCCACTCCGCGCGCTCCGGCACTTCTGAGTCCAACAACTGTTCGACCGCCAACACGTAGCCATGGTTGTTGCCCATACCTGAAAGATAATCTAGGCGGTCTGTATAGGGAATATTCTGTAGAAATGTGTTACGCTCGCCAATCTGTTCGTGGTTGCGGTGCAGGTACCCCATGACCGGATCAAGCTTCAACACCGTCTCGCCGTCGAGCGTTACCACCATGCGAAACACGCCGTGCGTCGACGGGTGCTGCGGACCCATATTGACGGTCACCTTCTCCGTCTTCATACCCGGCGTATCTTCCCGCGTTACGGTAACGCCGGCATAAATCTCGGTATCCACGTCAAAGTCCATACCCTCGGGCTCCCATCCCTGAGGATACTGCACGTTCTTGCCGTATGGGTTTCGTTCTTCTGCCCGAAACACTTCACCGCCAGGCCATCGGCTGCCAAATGGTTTGTGCTCCTCCTCGTAAAACGGTTCACGCCAATCCTTACGCATAGGATGACCCTCAAAGCCCTCCCAAAGCAAGATGCGACGCTGGTCAGGATGGCCTTCAAAGTTAATGCCGTAAAGATCCCAAATTTCGCGCTCCTGGAAATTAGCTCCGGGCCACATCGGCGTCAATGAGGGAACGGACGGATTGTCACGATCCACTTGCACTTTCAGGGTCAGCGCGCCGCCGCCCTTGTCGATGCTGTAGGCGTGATAAACAACCTCCATCTTGTCGTCGTCAATCAGGTCCAACCCTGTCACGCTGGAAAGATAGTCAAAGTCC
>CAYSMQ010000614.1:917-2401 GCA_964432035.1 uncultured Ardenticatenaceae bacterium | reverse complement strand
CTTGCCATTATGGTTGCGCTCTCGACCGGCTTTTCGACGGTCCTCTGGCTGGGCGCGGGGGCTTACGCGGTGGCCTGGCTGGCGCTGGGCGTTTTTGACCAACCAGGTTTACACTAGCGCTCTTGCGTTCGTAAGCGTCCCTGTCACTTCCTGACTCCATCGCCCCGCGACCCTTCTAATCACTCCTCTTCCCTCGTCAAGGGCACAAAGCGCACGCCGCCCAGGTCCTCGCTCTGCACTTCGTCCTCGCCGACCTTCGTCACCCGCCACAAGGTCTGGAATCCGCCCACGGGACCCACGGGAATAATCATGCGCCCGCCCACTTTCAGCTGGTCCACTAGCGGCTGCGGAATATGGTCGGGCGCGGCCGTCACCAAAATGGCGTCAAACGGCGCTTCCTCCTCCCAGCCAAAATAACCGTCGGCGTTGCGCACGGTCACGTTCTCGTAGCCCAGGTCTTGCAACGTGCTCTCTGCTCGCTCCGCCAGCCCGCCGATAATCTCCATGCTATAAACGTGTTCCACGATTTCGGCCAGCACCGCCGCCTGGTATCCTGACCCCGTGCCGATTTCCAGCACCACGTCATCCTCGTCCACCTGCGCCTCTTCGGTCATCAGCGCCACCACGTACGGCTGCGAGATAGTCTGCCCGAAGCCAATGGGCAGCGGGTGGTTCTCATAGGCCTGCGATAGGTACTCCGTGGGCACAAAGCGGTGGCGCGGCACGGCTTCCATGGCGGCGATCACCGCCTCACTCTCAATGCCCAGCCCCACGATGCCCTGCTCCACCATGCGCTCGCGCGCCTCCGTATACGCCTCGTCATCGCCCGCTGCGGCCGACTCTCCAGCCGTTACCTCTTCGTCAGCCGCGCCACCCTCCTCTACCGGCGCCGTCGGCCGTTGCGCCTCATTCCCTTCCCCACCACAGCCAATCACCGTGACAGCCGCCACCAGCGCCACAAGCAGCAACCGCCACGACCGTTGCCGCATATCGCTCACGCTTCCTCTTTAATGCTCACCTGGTAGCGTTCGTCCGGCCGGTGGCCACCGTAAGGTTCAATGACCACCGTCAACGTCTCCCGCCCGTCTTCCAGCGGCTCCTCGAGATGCAACGTCAGCTCCTCCCCCGGATCCAGGTCAAACACCACATCTGAATCCTCCGCCTCCTCAATCTCAATCACCCCATCGGTCAGCGTAAACCGCTCGTCCTGCCCCTGCGGCCGTTGCAACTGATACGTCACCCGGCACAAAATCTCGCCCCCACGCCCCAATCTACCTTGACCACTTATGGTTTCAGCCATCGTTGTCCATTTCCTTTGTTATGAATAGTGGACTAGGGACTGGAGACTAGAGACTAAAAAACACCTGCTGCACGCGACAGTCTCCAATCTCTAATCTCTAATCTCCTCATAGTATCCCCGCACCTCCCCCTCTCGCCCACGCACCACGCGCTTTCCTTCCAGCGTGCCAGACGTTTCGGTGACG
>CAYSMQ010000614.1:0-907 GCA_964432035.1 uncultured Ardenticatenaceae bacterium | reverse complement strand
ACCGTGTTCTGTCGCTCCTCGCCGCCGGCGCTTGGTTCATAATAAATGACGACCCAATCATGTGTCTTGTCTAACTCGTGCGCTCGCGCCGTGTTTGAGAACAACGCTGTAAATTTCCAGCCCTCGCGCTCGGCGTGCATGATGGGCAGCCAGGCCTCGCCGCCGGGATTAAAGCGCCGGGGCGCGATCCGTTCCAGCTCGCCCGCCTGCGCCCGACGGCGGTATTCCTCGTCTATCTGCAGCAAGGTCTCCACAGATGGTCGCTCCTCGTCTGTGCCTTTTCGCAAACGCCGTCGCCGGTCGCCGGGACGGCTGAACATGCCCGCCAGGCTAGCGCGCACGTTTTCCAGTCGCCGCTGGCCAAAGCCCGGCACCTGCGCCAGGCGCCCATCGTGCGCCGCGCGCTCCAGCGCTTCCAAGGAATCGATATGTAGTTCGTCCACGATGCGCTCCGCCAACTCGCGCCCGATGCCCGGCACCTGCCGGAAGACGTCCACGGGCGACACGTCGCCGCGCAGGTCGTCCAGCACGCTGGACCGCCCCGAGGTCACGACCTCCACGATGACGCGCGCCAGCCCCTCGCCGATGTCGGGCAGCGCCTTCAGGCTCTCCATATCTTCTTTCCGCGCCATGTCCAGCAGCGGCGCGTCTGTCTGGCGCACGGTGCGCGCCCCGTCCCGGTAAGACTGGATGCGAAACACGTTTTCGTCCTTCGCTTCCAGCAGGTCGGCGATCTGATGCAGTAGATCGGCGATATCGTCCTTCGTCAGCTCTTTCACAGCCATACGATACGCGCTCCTATTCACTTGTGCCTGCCCCAGATTTCGCCTCTTGACTACGAGGATAGCAAGATCGGCGCTGGTTGTCTAACAGAGTAACGACGATAATAATGACAGAAGGTACTCTT
>CAYSMQ010000613.1:0-2406 GCA_964432035.1 uncultured Ardenticatenaceae bacterium | reverse complement strand
GCTCCTGAGCGGCGCCTGCGCGCTAGCCATCGGCTTCCTGTATGAGAGTCATCCGCTCCTGCTCACGGCGCTGGCGCTGGTCTGGGGCTTCGCCATCGTGGCCGATTCGGCGCAGTACAGCGCCGCCGTCAGCGAGTTGTCGGCCCAGCAGTATATGGGAACCGCGCTCACTTTGCAGACGAGTATGGGCTTTTTGCTGACGCTGGTCAGCATTCGCCTGTTGCCCCTGGCTGCAGAGTGGGTTGGCTGGCAATGGGCCTTCGTCTTTCTGGCGCCGGGACCCGTCGTGGGCTTGTGGGCCATGCGCAGCCTGCGCAAATCGCCGCTGGCGGCAAAGTTAGCCGGGGGAAGGGGCTAAGTAGAATAGTGATGGTATTGACACATTTTACATAGGAGCAATTATGAACCATGATTTGTCGACGGTACGCTATATTCTCTACCACAATATTTCTTCTTATAATCGTCAGCACGACCGCCAGACATGCGCGCGCTGGAGACGGCTCTGGTCCACGGTTAATCGAAGAGGACTTTGTCGCCAATTTTGAAAGTGAACCAGCTGATATCGCCGCAGATTCTTTCTCCCTCATGTTGGGAAATGAGCAATTTGAGTTCACTTTTTCCACTGAAGGTGATGGGTATTACGGCCAAGGGTTTAGTCATAGCAATAGCGAAGGGCTGAGCGATAGTGGCTCTATTCACATGCAGTCGGCGTTGCGCGATCTTTTCACCCGGGAGCGCATCGTCATCGCGCGTAACGACGGGGGCCTTTTCATTTTTAGCAGTATTTTCATAAATAATGGTGTGCAGGCCTGGCCGGTCACGGTGCAGGGTATGCGCGACGGCGCGCCGGTCGGCGACGCGCAGGAAGCCCCTCTGAATACTGCCATCACGCTCAACTTCTCCAATCTACTCGTCGACGAGGTACACCTTGCCTCAAATAATTTCGAGACGACGTATATGGATGCGTTGAGCGGCAGTACGACGGCGCCCATGGACTATGGCGATCTCCCTGCTGTGTACGGGTTGACAAGCGAGGCCGACGATGGCGCCCGCCATGCCGCCGGTTCTGTGTACCTCGGCAATTGCCTGGACACCGAAGCCGACGGACAGGCTTCGGTCAATGCCGACGGCGACGACACGACCGCCGGCGCTCAAACAGAGGGCGCCTGTGCGCTTGCAGGCGACGACGAAGATGGGCTCGTTCCGGTGACGCCCTGGCAGAATGGCGTGAACGGCGCCACGCTCCAGGCCACGGTTACAGGGGGCGACAGTTGTCTTAGTGGTTGGATTGACTGGGACGGCGATGGCGACTTTACAGACGCCGGCGACCATGTGCTGGAGATGGCGCCCGTCAGCAGCGGCGCGCAGCAGGTCAGCTTCGACGTTCCCGCCGGCGTCTTCGCCGGCAGCGGTCCACAGAACGTCTTTTACGGCCGTTTCCGCCTCGTGGCGTTAGATAGTCAGAGCGCCGGCTGTGGTCAGTTGTCCGCACTTACGGTCAATGGCGCCGCCGGCAGTGGAGAGGTTGAGGATTACGCCTGGGCCTTCTCCAGCACGGCCGTTCATCTGAGCCACTTCCAGGCAAATAGCGGGCGCACGGCGGGCCTGATGGTTCCCTTCTTATGCTTTGCCGGCTTGTTAAGCCTGCTTACCTTGAGACGGGCGCGCCGTAAGTAGAATCGGGTTGACCGATACGTCGCCAACCGTAGATGTTAAGCGCCACACCACATTTGTGGTAAGATCGTTTCTATAACGACTTAAAGATAAGCGCCTGGGATGGCGTGCACGTGGGCCGCGCCCCATGCTACACGACGTTCCACGCGGAGGAACAATATGAAACGCGTTCTAATTCTTGGCGGCGGCTTTGGCGGCCTGGCAACCGCGCACGAACTGCGGCGATTGCGGCCTGACGACGAAATTATTGTGGTCGATCGCGCCACGCACTTCCTGGTCGGCTTTCGCAAGACCTGGGCCATCTTCGGCGATGGGCCGGTCGACGCCGGTCGCGGCAACTTGGCCGATTTGGAAACCTTTGGCATCCACTTTCGCCAGGGCACCGTGACCGCGATATATCCGCGGGAACGCGCCGTGGATGTGGACGGCGAGCGGCTGGAGGGCGACGCGCTGGTCGTCGCCCTGGGCTCGCGCCTGGCGGTTGAGGCGATTCCCGGTCTGAGCGAGCACGTCTACAACCTGTACGATGCGCAGGGATTGGACCGCGTGCGACGCGCCGTGCACGAATTCGAAGGGGGGCGCGTCTCCGTCGGCGTCTACGGTCTGCCCTATAAATGCCCACCCGCGCCCTACGAGATTGCTATCACAGCCACCGAGTTCTTTAAGCGACGCGGCGTTCCGGCGACGGTCGAAGTGTTCACACCGCTGCCCATGAGCCTGCCCATCGTGGGC
>CAYSMQ010000612.1:0-2408 GCA_964432035.1 uncultured Ardenticatenaceae bacterium | reverse complement strand
GAGATGCCCATCAAGGACGAGTTCCGCCAGGCCGATGAGCATTTGAAGCTAAGCAACGTAAGCGTCAACAATCTCAAGGACGTAAGCGTGGACATTCCCGTGGGCCTGCTGACCCTGGTGACCGGCGTCGCCGGCTCCGGCAAAAGCTCGCTGATTGGCCAGGCGTTTGCCTCAGAATATCCCGACGCCATCGTCGTCGACCAATCCGGGGTAGGCGCCAATCCGCGCTCCAACCCCGCCACCTACACCGGCGTCATGGACGACGTGCGTAACGCCTTCGCCAAGGCCAACGACGTCAGCGCCAGCCTGTTCAGTTTCAATTCTGAGGGCGCCTGCGAGAACTGCAATGGTCTGGGCGTCGTCTACACCGACCTTTCCTTCTTTGAAACGGTGAAATCGCCCTGCGAAGTCTGCGACGGCAAACGTTATAAAGACGAGGTGTTGGACTACAAGCTAGACGGTAAGTCCATCGCCGAGGTACTGGACATGACCGTGCGCCAGGCGCTGGAGCATTTTGACCAAGCCAAGATTCAGAACACCTTGCAAACGATGAGCGACGTGGGACTTGACTACCTGACCCTGGGCCAACCGCTACCCACGCTCTCCGGCGGCGAGAGCCAGCGCATCAAGCTGGCCAGCGAGCTGCACAAGGAAGGCAACATCTACGTCTTAGACGAACCCACCACCGGCATGCACAAGGCCGACACGGCCCAACTGCTGGAGATGATCGACAAGCTCGTGGACGGCGGCAACACAGTGATCGTCATCGAGCACAACATGGACGTGGTGCGCAACGCTGACTGGGTCGTCGACCTGGGCCCCGAAGGCGGCAGCCGCGGCGGCGAAGTCATCTTCGAAGGCACACCGGCCGACTTGAAGAAGGCCGAGCAGTCGATTACGAGCCAGTACGTTTAACAAGAAAGGTTCGTTCAACCCGTTAAAGATTTAACCACCATAAAGTAGAAAGGAGTCAACAATGGAAAACCTTAACAAACTCTCGATGGTCTCTGTCGTCGTCAGTGACATGGAAAAGGCAAAAGCTTTTTATGCGGAGAAGCTGGGCTTAGACGTCGCAACAGACTACCGCCAAAATGATGACAACTGGTGGGTAACGCTAAACTTTCCCGACGGTGGAGCCTCCATTACGCTCGCCAGGTCCAGTGCGACATCCAATGAACCGCCGCAACCTGGCACTGTGGGCTTCTATTTTTCATCGTCCGACGTTGTAGCACTGCATAAAGCGCTCAGTGAAAAGGGCGCCAATCCCGGCGAAGTGCAAGACGATTTGTACGGTCCAGGCTCAGGCGTAAAGTTTATTCAGCTAAACGACCCGGACGGCAACCAGGTGACTTTCGCTCAGGAGTAAGAACCACCGGCACGTTTCTTGGCCATCCTGCTTGCGATTAAGCAAGCAGGATGGCTGCAAATTGACACGCTTGCAGAGGAGGTAGATACAATGACAAGTTGGGCAGAATTTTCGCAGCAGGCGCCCGAGCTGGCGGCTTTTGGCGCCAAACGCCTGGGCGGCGACTGGGTAGCCTATCTGGCAACGGTGCGCCCCGATGGCGGCCCGCGCGTACACCCGGTGACCCCCATCCTGGGCCAACAACTGTTCCTCTTCATGGAGCCCACCTCACCCAAGGGCAAAGATTTGCAGCGCGATCCGCGCTACACGCTGCACTGCGGCGTAGAAGATTCCGGCGGCGGGGAAGGAGAATTCTACGTGCGCGGGCACGCTCAGCTGGTGCAAGACCCACAGCTCCGCGCCCAGGCTGTGGAGGCATCGCCTTACGATCCGGCCGAACACTACATCCTATTTGTGCTCAGCGTGGAATTTGCCTTCAAGAATACCTATGTAAACGGCGAGCCAAACCCGCGGCGCTGGCGGGCGTCCGGCTAAGCCGACCCACCAACCCAAAAAGCCGCCAGCAAGACCACATTAATCAGCAACCCGATCAGCCCCTTCTGCGCCCACATATCCAGCCCGCCTTCCCAGAAAAGCAGAATCAGGACTGACGATAGCAACGCCGCGACCGGCAACAGCCAGCGCAGCCAATCTGAGCGTGCCAGTAGGGCCACCCCCGCGCCCACGAAGGCCACCGTAGCGACGATGTACAAGACACTGGCCAACGACCGCGCCGCGTCTCCGCCCAGCGCCGGCGAAAGCAGCCACGAGCGCCCCGTCCAGCCCATCTCCGGCTGAAACTCTACCAGCCCCTGGCTCAGTGTGAAATACCACAGGTGTACCAGCCCGTGCAGAACAATAAATACGCCGGCAGCAATTCGCAACATCACATTCCTCCTCCGTCCGCCGGCCTGGTTCGTTTTCGCCGGGGACAATTCTTTGCGTCTGCTTCAGCGTAACAGGCCGGCGACTCCCTTTGCAGTGAGCAATAGCACTCGTTGCC
>CAYSMQ010000611.1:0-2417 GCA_964432035.1 uncultured Ardenticatenaceae bacterium | reverse complement strand
AGATCGTCTTGGATACGATCGGCTACTTCAATAGCCTTAATTTGCAGGATCCCAACCCCTACGGCTATAAAGCCACCATCAACCGCGAGTATCCCCATGACGAGGATGAATACGGCTGGATCTCAAAATACCATTACGGCATCAACCAGGGCCCCGTGGTTCTCATGATCGAAAACTATCAGAGCGAATTTGTGTGGCGGCTAATGCGCAACTGCGAGCCCATTCGCCGTGGCCTGCGCCGCGCCGGATTTCGCGGAGGTTGGCTGTAAACACACGCACGCACTGCCGGCTCGACGGCGAGCGGCTCAGAACCCGAAATCAGGCCAACCAAACATAAGCACGGCGACCACGATCGCCAGGTTAATCAACAAGGCCACCGCCCCCTTGTCGTCCAGGTGCTGCCAGCCACCGTCCCACAGAAGAACAAAGATTACGGACGAAAAGATGGCCGCCCCCACTATTACCGGCCGCCACCAGCCCCGCTGCGCCACGATTCCCGCGCCGCCGGCGACGAAGGCAAGCGCGGCCAGCAACAGAAGACCAGTCGTCAGCGCTCTCGTCGCTCCATCGCCAATCAGCCTGGAAAAGACCCACGATCCATCAGGCCACACCATACCTGGCTGAAGCTCAAACAGTCGCCGGCTCTGACCCACGTACAGCAAATGGACCAACCCGTGCAGCACAAGAAATAGAACAACGATAATTCTCAGCATCAGACTGCCTCCCAATCAGTGCAGAAGCGCGGCGGCCTGCTCGCGCTTGGGGTTGTCATAGAAAGGTACAGTGAGAACTGTCAACAAAAGGGAAAGTAAGGTCACGTAAAACGTATTGAGAAACAGCGCCGCATTGTTCACGTCAAAGAAGAAGACCAGAATAAGCGAGCCCACGACCAGGAACGTCCCGCTGACGGCAGCCACCACGAAAAGCAAGGGCCACAGGCCAACCAGCCACTGCCGCGCGCTAACCGCAAGCCGCCCGCGCCATCCCCCCAGCGGTTTCCCAATCCCCATACCGGCCACGCCTGCCAGGATGCCAATCAACGGCGGTCCGATCCCACCCCCTACTAGCAGCATGACTACAGAAAGCGCTATCAGCACCCTGCCGCCGTTCCTTCTCTGAATAAAGAACGCTGCCCACACCAGAACGGCAAGGGAAACAACAATCGCCAGCAAGCCCGTTACCAGCAGATTGGGCACAATCGTGATGCCCGGCTCGCCGCCCATATTTGTCGCAATTGGCCCCTGCGTCCACGAATTGATGACGATGCCGTCAGCGGCCACATTCCCCTGCAACACCTCCCCCACCCCGTGTGTCAACCCACCAATTCCCGCCAGGACGCCAAACAACGTGGCTACAATTCTGGCTGCGCTCAACCTCGTCAATGCCTTTTCATTTCGCATTTCGTTCCTCCTCGTCATTGCGAAGCGCCATAAGAATCACGGTGCCACACGACCCCATACCCGTCAAGTGATAACCATCACGCCGGGCGTGTGACAAATACCACTTCACAAAGCTCTCGCCGAACCTTTAATAGCAATTCTGTTTCTCGCTTGTGAAAAAAATCACATAGTTTTCATGCTGTAGATCACATCACAGATTTCAGGAGTGCTCTATAGTCTCCATGAATCTATACATGGAGGGGGTCAAATGGTTAAAGAAGCGCTTGCAGCGACGTTAAGGGCAAATCCGTGGTTCCAGGCTTTGAGCCCAGACCATTTTCAGAAAATGGTCGACATCGCCAGGGAGCAGCAATGGGATGGAGACGCAATGATCTTTCGCGAGGGAGACCAGGGTAAATATCTGCACCTGATTCTCGAAGGCCAGGTAGCCCTGGAAATCTATGTGCCCAATCACGGGCGCGTGACTCTGATCACGTTGGGTCCGGACGATATTTTCGGCTGGTCCGCAGTCTTACCTGTCGTCGGCACGCGAATCGCTTCGGCGCGCGCCGTGCACGACACGCGGACCATTGCCTTCGATAGCCAGGCGTTGCGCGAAGCCTGCGAAGCGGACCATGAGCTTGGCTTTCACGTCTACCGGCGCCTGACCCACATCATCGGCGGGCGCCTTTCTGCCACGCGTTTGCAACTGTTAGACATGTACGCGCATGAAAGAGGTCATACATAATATGGAAGATCGCAATGCAGCACCCGGCAAACAGGTGATCATAGCCAAAGCGGCCCTACAGGATCTCTTTGAGACCCTACAGGACGCGGGCTATAGCCTGGTAGGACCCACGATTCAAGAGGAGGCCATCGTCTATGAAGAAATCGAGGACATAGACGATCTGCCCATCGGTTGGCGCGACGAACAAGAAGCGGGACGCTACCGCCTCGTGCAGCGCGACGACGGGCGCTTTTTTAGCTTTGTCGTCGGGCCGCAATCGTGGAAGAAATATCTCTATCCATCGTCGCACA
>CAYSMQ010000610.1:0-2419 GCA_964432035.1 uncultured Ardenticatenaceae bacterium | reverse complement strand
GAGCCGGATCTATTTTCCATTCCATTTTGAATTTTCTCCTTTACAAAGCTGAATTAGATTACAATAAGTGGACTACAGTCCGTTTATCTGCTATAATCTTACCGGACTCGCGTCCGCTTGTCAAGTCGTGTTATAATGATGAAGACGCGCACGGGGAAGAACGTGGCAACATGTCACAGTCGCCTGCGCAGGAGCAAGTGACAACTATGAGTGATCCAATTCCGCTTTACCAACCGGGAGAGAGCAATGGCAACGTGCCTGAGCGCCGGGATGCCGCTGCCAACCGCGCGCGTATTCTAAACGTAGCTGAAGAGCTCTTCGCCAAGCATGGTGTGCCGGCCGTGAACATGGCCGACATCGCCGAAGCCGCGGGCGTTGGTAAGGGTACACTCTATCGCAACTTCTCGAATAAAGGCGACTTGTGCCTGACGCTTCTGGACACACAAATGCGTGAATTTCAGGATAGACGCCTGGAAGAGATGCGCCGCCAGGCTGAGGACGGTGTGTCCTACCTGCAGCAGTTAGCCCACTTTTTGGAAGCCCTGGTGCGCTTCAGCGATTCACATCTCCCCTTGCTCTGTGAGGTGCAGCAGGTGAGCGAGGCGCTGGACGAGCGTGAAACACAGCGCCCGCACTTCTGGCAGTACATGACGGTACACGGTCTGCTGCGTAACGCCGTGCAAGCCGGCGAGTTGCCAGACGAACTTGATATTGCCTACGTGGCAGAGGCGCTTTTGGCGCCGTTGGCTCCCCACACATTTCGCTTTCAGCGCGAGGCCCTGGGATTCGATTTACACCGCATCTCGGCCGGAACGAGGACAATCTTAGACGGTCTGTCGCTACTCATGGTGCAGCCCTCCTGATCAAAAGCCATGCTCACTAGTGTAAGGGAGACATCCGATTTCTCCGAGAAATCGGATGCCTGGCTTTCGTCAAAACAGCTGCGGATCTGGGCGCCTGGGAGCCCCATTATGACTTTGCTGCCAACCCCGCTAAAATGTGTGGTGTGAAACGTGCCTGAACTCGCTCAGGCAGGAGGTAAGGGAAATGGCAGCGAAGGATAAGGTTGTGAGGGGGCGTGGGGCGCTCAGTCTAGGTGCGGGCATTCTGATTATCTTTCTAATCGTGGGGCAAGTCATAGGGCAGGGCGCCGATCCAGCGGCTGGCAGTGCTGAATCCCTTGAGCCGCAGGCGGCAGCGGGCGATCAGTTCTGGTTGCCCCTGATCCACAAGCCGTATCCGCAGCCGGCTCCGTCGGGTGCGAGCCCGGCTTATGGTGTCGTCTTCATGAGCTCGGCCGAGGCGCCCGCCGACGAACAGCAGTATCAGAACGCCTTGTCCACAGGCGCCCGCCTAAACCGCTGGCCTATCTATTGGCCCATTGTAGAACCAACTGCCGGTAGCTTCGATTGGAGCACGCAAGACGCCACTGTACGGGCCGATCTTGCCCACGGGCTGCAGATCAACGCCATCCTGTTGGGTACGCCGGCGCACTACCAGACCGGTGCGCCTATGCCCGCGCCACAGGCGCCCCAGATACGACCGTCGGGAAGCATTTCCCTCTACGCTCCAGAGCGCGCTACACCACAGGATTTGTACGAGCCCATCTTCGACGACGGCACCGATAGGCCCGGGCCCGGCAAGAGCATCAACCCTGCAAACCGTTGGGCGCGTTTCGTCTCTCTCACCGTGAATCGTTACAAACCCGGCGGCGTCCTGGCGCAGCAACATGACTGGCCCGGCGGCATGGGCGTGCGTCACTGGGAGATGTGGAACGAGCCTGACCTGCAGAGTTTCTGGGACGGTACATTGCCCGACTATGCTCGGCTGCTCAAGGTCGGCTACCTGGCAGCGAAACATGCAGACGCTCAGGCGCAGGTGCTCTTCGGTGGTCTTGCCAATTTCTCGTGGCCCACCTTTTACGATCAAGTCCTTTCGATCTACGATGACGACGCGCTGGCACAAGCGAACGGCTATTACCACGACATCCTGGCGACGCACAACTACTCTTACTCCTGGCGTTCCTGGCAATACGTCTTTAACGCAGGCAACATCATGCGCGCGCACGGTTTGCAGAAGCCTATCTGGCTGAACGAGAGCGGTGTGCCGGCCTGGAATGACTATCCGGGACCGGTGTGGGATCCGAATAGCGCTTTTAGCGCCACGACGAGCGAGCAGGCGGACTTCGTCATTCAGAGCGCGTTCTACGCTACCTTTGCCGGCGCCGACGCCATCTTTCACTTCCAGCTCTACGATGCCTGTGGGAACCAGCCGGCGGGAACCGACTTTCCGCCTCACGATGGGGAGCTGTGTACAGAAGATGGTCGCCTGGTCACCGATCCCCGCTTTCCATGTGCGGGCGATGCCAATGGGCTTTTCTCCAACCCCACCGACGCCGTCTGTTTCCGGCAGCATCCCA
>CAYSMQ010000609.1:0-2419 GCA_964432035.1 uncultured Ardenticatenaceae bacterium | reverse complement strand
GAGGGCGGCATCGATTCCTTTGTCGCCGTGGACATGGACGGTGCGCGTACCATTCACGACGCCGGTTTTCACATAGGCCACATCGGGCATCTGGTGCAGATCGCGCGCCACGAAAACAGGGAGGCGGCATCTCTGGGCGCCGATTATTGGACCGTATTTTCTGATACGAAGGCGCGTGAAGCCGCCGACGCTGCCCATTCGCTGGGCAGAAGGCAGGATCTCTTGGCGCGTATTCAGACCGGAGGTGATATTTTCTATATGGGGCACGAGGGCGGCTTTCCCGCCGAAGACGTCGTCGCCGTCGCCGAACGCCTTGACGCTCTCGACGGCGCGCGTTTTGCCGGCATCACCACCTTTCCCGCGCTGCTATTCGACGAAGAAACGGGCGAAGTGAAACCTACACCCAACCTCAGGACATTGGAAACGGCGGCAAACGCCCTGCGCGACGCCGGCAGAAGCGACCTGGAAATCAACGCGCCGGGCACGACGTCTTCGGTCGTCTTGAAGGCGCTGGCCAACGCCGGCGCCACGCAGGTGGAACCGGGAAACGGGCTGGCGGGTACCACCCCCCTACACGCGGTCGAAGACCTGCCGGAGACCCCGGCCATTCTCTACCTCTCCGAAATATCGCACGAATATAGCGGTAAGGCCTACTGCTTCGGAGGCGGACTTTACATCGATCCCGTGTTTGAACCTTACCAGGTACAGGCGCTTGTAGGGCGCGACGGCGATGCCTTGGACAACCGGCTCAACGCCACGTTACCTCCACCGTCGGCCATCGACTACTACGGCATTCTGGATCCAGGGCCTTCACGGCCCACTGAGCCGGGCGAAACGGTCATCTTCGGTTTCCGCCAACAGGTATTTGTAACCCGCGCCCTCGTGGCCCCCATCTCCGGCATATCCCGGGGCAATCCTAAAGTGGAAGGTATTTGGACCGCCATGGGTGTGTCCTGGTTAGGAAGCCCATTGCAAGAAGGAGAAAGCTGATGTCCGAGCCCAAGAACGATACAACGCCGGTCCTCGAAGCTCACGCCATCTCCAGATCTTTTGGCGGCGTAAAGGCGCTGACAGACGTCAACCTCACTTTGCAGCGCGGCGAAGTGCTCGGTCTCGTCGGCGACAACGGCGCGGGCAAATCTACGCTGATCAAGTGCCTGTCTGGCGTCCTCCAACCTGACAGCGGCGCCGTTTTCGTCGACGGTCGCCGCGTGCACATGGAGTCGCCCCAGCAGGCGCGCGAACTGGGCATTGAAACCGTCTACCAGGGGCTGGCTCTGGTCGATAGCCTCAACGTCACAGAAAACCTCTTTCTCAACCGCGAGAAGACGTCGCGCTTTCCCATTCTGGGGCGGCTGGGCTGGCTGGACAAGAAGGCGATGGAGCGCGAGAGCGAGCAAGTCCTGGAACAACTCGGTATTCGCATTCCGTCTATCCATCGCGACGTTGTACACCTCTCCGGCGGGCAGCGACAGTCCATCGCCATCGGGCGCGCCGTCGCCTGGGGCCGTCACATTGTATTTATGGACGAACCCGCCGCCGCCCTGGGCGTCGAACAGGCGCAGCACGTGCTAGAGCTTATCCAACGACTCAGCGACGGCGACGTCGGCGTCGTGTTCGTCAGTCACAATATGCGGCACGTTATGGACGTCTGTAACCGGGCCATCGTCCTCCTGCACGGGCGCAAGGTGGCCGACGTATCCATGGACAACGTCACGGAACGCGATCTCGTCGATCTGATCACCGGGACGCACTCAGAGCACAGCCAATAGATAGTTGAGCCCCTGAAACGACGGCGGCACTACCTATTTGCTGTCAAAAGCCCTCCCATTCAACCAATCGGTTGAACACAAATTCCACCACCTGACACCCTGAATTCCGCCGGTCGCGCCATTACAAGGCATCTCCTCTGTCTTAAACTGGAAACAGATTTGGACAAAGGAGATGAAAATGGCAGACGTAGTTAGAGCACAGAATCTTACCAAGCGTTACGGCGAGACCATCGCCGTCGACGATATATCGTTCAACGTGCAGCAGGGCGAGATATTCGTCATCGTAGGACCCAACGGCGCGGGTAAGACGACGACGGTAGAAATGCTGGCCGGTTTGCGCCGCCCCGACGCGGGCCGGGTTCGCCTGCTGGGTCTCGACCCGCAGCAGGACGAAGCAGAATTACGCCGCCGCACCGGCATACAGCTGCAGCAGGCGGCGCTGCCTCACCGCCTCAAAGTCTGGGAGGCCCTGGACCTCTTCGCTTCATTTTATCCACAGACCGTGCCCCTGCAGCCGCTCATGGACGCCTGGGGACTCAGCGAAAAGCGCAACACGGCCTTCGCCAACTTATCCGGCGGGCAGCAGCAGCGACTTTTCATCGCCCTGGCGCTGATCAACGATCCGGAACTGGTTTTCTTGGATGAGA
>CAYSMQ010000608.1:289-2424 GCA_964432035.1 uncultured Ardenticatenaceae bacterium | reverse complement strand
TCATCCGTATACTCCAACGCCAAAAACCCATGAAACCGCTCCTCGCACCCCACACCGCCACATTCTTGGCATACGTCCGTCATCGTCGAATGGTTGGGAGATTAGAGATTGGAGATTGACCCGGTCTCCAGTCAATCAATCTCCAATCTCCATCACCCAATCTCCACTCCCCCCAACACCTCCTTCGCCAGTTCCTGCAACGCCTCCGTCTCCTCCTCATCCACGCCCAGCGAGCGCCAGTACGTCACCAGCAGCTCCTCCGGCTGCAACGTTTCGACCTCCGCATTTTCGCCCAGCCGCGCGCGGCGGTTCACCTCGCGATGTTTCTGTATCTGAATGCTCAAGGCCTCCGCGAAGTGGTCCAGGATCGCTCCCTCATCTAGCAAAGGCTCCCAGTCGCGCGGATAGCTCAGGCGCACGCGGCAAATGGCGTCGCGGACCGATTTTTGCGGCGGCAGCTGCGCCATCACGTCGCGCATGAAGCTGTCGGCGTCCGGCGTCTCCACCTCCAGGTCAATAAACTGTCGCGTCTGCAATGGCACAAACTCCCAGCTGCTCTGCCCACGGCTCACGTCCGCTAGCACAAAGCCCTTTTCCTCGCGCGCCTCGCCGAAATCGATGCGCTCGATAGAGCCCGGGTACACAATAGGCGGATGCCGGTCTTCGTTCAGGCTCTGGTGCTTGTGAATATGTCCCAACGCCACGTAATCCCACCGTTTATCCGCCACCAGGCTGCGGCTCAAAACCAGCTCCTGCCCCAACATCACCGTGCGCTCGCTGCCCCACTTGGCGCCGTGCACGCTGGCGTGCGCCAGCAAAATCAACGGCAGGTTGGCGCTGGCTTGTTCCATCATATGCTCTACCGCCGTCGCCACGCGCTCTTCTATTTCCAGCAACAGCTCGTCTCGCGAAAGACCGGCAGCCTCGCTACGCGTCAGCAAGCGGTTGCGTGAGACCCAGGGAATGGTCACCACCTGCACCGGCGCTCCCAACTCGTCCGGGCCCAGCAGCTCAATCTTCTCCGATACGCGCAAATGTGGCACCTCTAGCGTGCCGTACTCTTGCATGGTGTGCGCCCGACCGCTCGCCGGTGCGTTATCATGGTTGCCCACCAATAGCAGCGTGGGGATGCCCGCCTGCGACAGGCGCATCATGCGCCGTCCCCACTCCCGTTGGAACGTTGGTTGTGGATTGCGATCCTTATAGGCGTCCCCTGCGAACAGCACCAGATCCACCTCGTCGTCGATGGCGCGATCCACGATCTGGTCCAGCGCCCGCAAAAAATCGACCACACGCACGGGCAGTCCGCTCTCAGGATCATGCCGACCGTAATTGGCAATGTCGATGTGCGCGTCCGCAAAGTGCAATACCCGCACGCTTCCATGCTGTTCGCTCATAATCTCAAACCCTCAAACCACTAAGCGTTCTCTGTGCTCTCAGTCGTGAACTCTTATGGTTCCCCGCGCGTCACCACCAGCCGGTATGGCTCTCCACCCGGTTCGCCAAAGGCGCGCAGCACCATCACGTAATACGTTCCCGGATTAAGAGGAAACGTTTCCGCAAACTCCTCCTGGCTGCCCACGTTCGTGCTGTCGCCGACCAGCAGCTTGTCGTCGTTGTAGATATAAACGTCATAATTCCGTTCCGCCGGGATATTGCTCAAATGCCCTACGTATACGTCCGGGATGGTAACGTTAAACCTGAAGAAATCGAAGAAATCCTCGTGTGACTGAAACGTTTCGCGCACTTCCTGTCCCAGAGCAATGGGCGCCGCCTCCCCCATCGTATCGTTTGGTTCCGTCTGTTGGCCCCCGCCATAAAACATTGCCGGGAAATACAGGTCACCCTCTGGCATTTCTAGCCGTTCGGTGAGCGGAATCACTTCATTGCCCGGCAAATGCTCGCCGCCAAAAATCCATAACGCACCCGCGGCAAACGCTCCACGCACCCAGGCCCGACCCGGGCGGCGAACACTGTAACGGGAGTCCAACACCTGCCACGTGTTCCGCATGGGATCATACACTTCGGTCAGCGTGACGTTCGTCAAATTGCTGTTCACGCCGCCGAATACGTACCATTTACCGTCCGGGCTCACGGCGCTGCCCGCGCTAAAACGAGGGAAGTTCATCGGGGCC
>CAYSMQ010000608.1:0-279 GCA_964432035.1 uncultured Ardenticatenaceae bacterium | reverse complement strand
GTCTCCCACTGCTGCGTGGCAATATTGTAGCATTCCACGCTGCTCACGACGCCCGCTCGATCGTCCTGGTCCTCGTTTTCTATGCGCGTCAGTCCGCCCGCCACACACACCTGCCGGCCCTGCGGCGTGTTCAACAGGTCGGCCACGTGTGCAAAACGGGCCGTCTCCATCTCCGGCAGATCGGTTCGCCAGTTCGACGTATTGGCATTGTAGAACAGCAGGCTATCCGTGGGCACGATGCTAATCGGCGGAATCAGCTGTCCGGGATCGCCTTCCAGC
>CAYSMQ010000607.1:0-2445 GCA_964432035.1 uncultured Ardenticatenaceae bacterium | reverse complement strand
GGCAAAGCCAACCACAGACGCGTGGCATGGTCCCGCGTGATCACACCCGCCTCCCAACGAGCTTCCACATCTCCCGTGAGCATGGTCATCACGTCGCGGAAAGGCAGGTACGGATCCCCCACCCCGGCGTAAGCATTGCAGTGACCGCTGGCTACCAACAAATCAGCATGGCTCGCCATCGCGCCCTCCGCGAACGCTTCCAGCAAAGCCGTCTTACCCCGTCCCGCGCTGCCCGTGACAAACGCAAACTGGCTCTCTCCGGCTCGCGCCGCCTGCAGGCGTTCGTTCAACAAGGCCAATTCCGTTTCGCGAGCCACAAACGGCGGTCGCGCCACCTCTCGTCTGGGACTCTCGGCCGTGAGAAACGCCGGCAACTGCGGCGGGGCATCCACTTCGCCGGCCCCTATCCGCTCATACAGAAGAACCGTCTCCTCACCTGGCTCCGTGCCCAACTCCTCCCGCAGCGCCCTCTTACAGGCCTCGAACTGCCTTAACGCTGCGCCCCGCTTGCCCGTCCAGGCCAAAAGCCGCATGGCCTGCCGGTGGGCCTTTTCGTTCCATGGCGTTAGCTGCAAGAGTCTCTGCGCCTCAGCCAACGCCTCGTCATAGCGTCCGCGCTGCGCGTGCCCCTCAATCACCCCGGTCAGGACCGTTTCCGCGCGCCGTCGCCAGCGCTCCCGTTCCGCCAGCAACCAATTCTCGAATTCGACGTTGTTCTCCAGGAACAGACCTTCCAGAAACTCACCTTGCAGAAGCTCTGCCCCTTCCGCCCAGCGTTCCTCTGCTTCCAGGGTCAACAAAGAATAGATGTCAACGCTCACGTCAGCTGTCGGATTAAAAGCCACCGCCTGGCTATCCACCTCCCAACAGCCGGGCAGGATCTGGGCCAGATTATGCAGCTCCCGGCGAAGATTGGCGCGCCCTTTAGAGGACCCCTCGTCCGGCCAGAACAGCGCCGCCAAAAAATCGCGCGCCACCGGTCGCCGCTCGGCCGCCAGATAACCCAGCAGGGCCAGCGTGCGACGCGAGCGAAAGCGGGGAATGTCGGTCCCCTTACCTTCCGCGGCAATGCCCTGGGGCGCTTCGACGCCGGCTGCGCCCAACAGACGTAGGTTCAGAACGGTCGGATTGGCCATGATGGATATCGACCTCACCTCCCCTTTCTGCGCTGCCGCCGGTGAAGTTGAGATTGCTTGGCTGAAAGAGTGGACGAAAAATGGACGCCTAGCTGCTACTACTATCTCCATTATAGAAGATGGGACCTGAAAAGTCCCGAACGGAAAGGAGAAATGAAATGAATAGACGGTCCCTAGCATTGCTGCTCCCGCTCATGCTCGTGTTCCTATTCGCTCTCACCGCGTCCGTGCAGGCCGGCCCACCCCAATCTGCGTCAGGTCTCTGGCTCTACACGCCCCACATCGTAGACGTCCGCGAGGCCGACTGTAACACACACCTCACCACCTTTGAAGTGAGTGAATGGCAAGACGGCACCTTCGTTGGTACCTCCACAGAAGATGCCCGCGTCATCATCCACTGTCAGGGTAACTGGTCCTTCAAAGGCACCGTCGATTTTGACCACGTTGAGGTCGACGGTCGGTCCGGCACGCTGCAAATGACAGTCAACGGGTCGCGACCAGATGCCACCGCCGACTGGTTCGGTTATTGGACAATCACCGCTGGTGGCGGTGACCTGGAGAACCTTCGCGGACATGGAACCTTTTCGGGCCCTGGCGCACCCGGTCCCGGAATGCAGGGAGAGATCCACTACACAGGACAGATCCACTTCGAGCCCAACTAGAGAACTCGCCCGCTGTAACACCTAATAATTGGAAGTTGCCAGGACGCACCCTTGATCGCTCCTGGCAACTTCCCACCGCAGCCTCTTCTCCCCCCTCGCCCTAACCCTCGCCGCATCCACCCTCTTTCCCGATTCCTGATTTCTCTACCCTTCACAACGCCCAAGTAAGCGCCGATTCAAGTTCCACGGGTTAAGGCGGACGCTGTACCCACCTTATCATATGCATCGCCTCGTACCCCTGTATCGTCCGCCAGGCCGTAGGGTAGGAAAAGAACCCCAGCCCTGGCCGGATTCGTCGTTTCATGAAGCGATGATCCTGCTCGATGATGTTGTTCATATACTGGCTCGGTCGTCGTTTGCAGCCCTCGGTCAGAAGCTTCTCGCACTTCAGATCGCGCACCGCGCCGATGTAAGTCGGGTTCTTGTCGACGTTGATCACTCGTGGGTCGCGACGTGTTTTCTACCAAGCACCTTTCTGAAGAAGCGTTTAGCTGCTCGTCTACTTCTTGTGGCATCCAGGAGGAAATCCAGGGTGTTGCCAGCCGAATCCAGGGCTCGATACAGGTACATCCACTTCCCGCGGACCTTGACGTAGGTCTCGTCAACCCGCCAGGAGTCGTTGGTTGGCTTCAAGTATGGCCGGCACC
>CAYSMQ010000606.1:0-2457 GCA_964432035.1 uncultured Ardenticatenaceae bacterium | reverse complement strand
AGACAACATCGGCGTCAGCGACGGCGAAGGCCTGCCCCCCGCCCTCATCAAAGAACTACGCAACCACCGCTGGGACCGCGAGCCAACCGAATGGTCGCAATAGCCTCTAATCTTCGATTCTGAGTGATTGCGACAACACTTTGATTCACGGTATCATGGCTGTCCAATGGGTTCCTTAATCAAGGAGAGAATGCTCTGTGCCTGATACAAATGAAGACCGCATTCGACCGTTCACGCGGATTGTGGCGGCAATTGTTGTGCCTTTCTTGGTTCTTGCGTTTGTTATCCTCTACTTTTTTCCGGACTTCTCGGGGGAGCGCTTTGCCTGGGAGATCCAACCGCCTATGACGGCCATGTTTATGGGGGCAGGCTATCTCGGCGGCTCATGGCTTTTCATTAATGCTATCATTGGCCGGCGCTGGCATCGTATTGCTCCCGGCTTTCTGCCGGTGACCACCTTCACTGTAGCAATGTTGCTCGCCACGATATTGCACTGGGATATTTTTCAGCCCGACCATTTTCCCTTTATTTTGTGGTTGGGGCTCTACGTGGTTACGCCCTTCCTGGTTCCCCTCGTTTGGCTATTGAATCGCTCTGCTGATACGGGAGCGCCGGAAGAGGATGATCTGGTTGTTCCGACTATAGCACGCTGGTCGCTGGGGGCGCTGGGCGTCGTCCTCCTCGGATTTGCCCTGCTCGGATTTATCCGTCCCACCTGGCTCATTGATTTGTGGCAGTGGACGTTGAGCCCTTTGACGGCGCGGATAATGAGTGGCTGGCTGGCCCTAATGGGGGTAGGAGGGGTTGTCATTTCGACCGACGCTCGCTGGAGCGCGTGGAAAGTAGGCTTGCAGAGCATTGGCCTGTGGCATCTGCTAGTTGTCATAGCCGCTTTCTTTAGACGTGGAGATTTTCATAGTGGACTTGTCAACTGGTACATTGTGAGTGTCTTGCTAGTACTGTTGGGGATGCTAGGACTATACGTGATGATGGAAGGCAAGCGTCTGGGCTGGTTGCCGGACGCCGAAAAAGAAGAGTACTCGCACTGAATGAAACAACTCCCCAATCTCCAGTCTCCCGTCTCCAGTCTCCAGGGCCCAATCTCCAATCTCTAATCCCCAATCCCCAAAACTGTGCTATCCTATCCACATCCCACCATCGCCCACATCGAAAAACACGAACCAAGGTCGTTCATAGTGTCATGGATCTCATCGAGCGAGACGTTGCCCTACGAGAGCTGGATACAGCGTGGCAGGCCGCTTCCGGCGCCGGCTGTCTCCTGCTGCTTTGTGGTGAAGCCGGCATTGGCAAGACGAGTCTCGTTCAAGCGTTCTTGAACCACCAACCAGGCCACACGCAACAGCTGTGGGGCGCCTGTGACGCCCTGTATACTCCACGCCCCCTCGGTCCACTCTACGATATGGCGCCTCAACTGGACCAAGCATTCGTCGACCGGCTCCACGAGGGCGCCAACCGTCCCGCCATTTTCGCCGCCTTCTTGCAAGTTCTGCAGCGCCGGCCCACACTTGCCGTTGTCGAGGATATCCACTGGGCTGACGAAGCAACGCTCGATCTACTGAAGTACGTGGGCCGGCGCATTCACCTCACGCCTTCCCTTCTCCTCCTCACCTACCGTGATGACGAGATCAGCGCACAACACCCCTTGCGCCTGCTGGTAGGCGATCTGGCAACCTCACCCGCCGTGCGCCGCATCACGCTTGATCCCCTCAGCGCTGCCGGCGTCGCGCAACTTGCCGGCGACAAGGTCGTCGATGCCGGCTCATTGCACCATCTCACCGGTGGCAACCCCTTTTACGTAACGGAAGCGCTGGCCTCAGGCATGGACGGCATTCCTCCCACCGTGCGTGACGCCGTTCTGGCCCGCGCCGCGCGCCTTTCCCTCTCAGGCCGCGCCGTGCTTAACGCCGCCGCCGTCGCCGGCCCGCGCATAGAGCCCTGGCTGCTTAACGAAATGACACGCGCGGAGGCGTCGGCAGTGAGCGAGATCCTGGACGCCGGCATGTTGCAGGCGCACGGCGACGTACTCGCCTTTCGACATGAGCTGGCGCGCCAGGCGATTCTGGAATCAATTCCTCCGCACCAGCGCGTCTTTTTACACCACGCTGCGCTGGACGCGCTACGCGCATCACCAGATGGGGAAAAGGACGTGGCGCGTCTGGCGCATCATGCCGAGGGCGCCGGCGACCACGAAGCAATCTTGATCTACGCCCGCGCCGCCGGTAAAGAAGCAGCGGCGTTGGGCAACCATCGCGCAGCAGCAGCGCTGTATGCACTGGCCCTACGCTATGCCGAAGATTTGCCTTTGATCGAGCAGATCGAGCTGAACGAGGCCTATGCTTTGAGCGTCCAGGGCGAACCGTCAAGAAAGGAGACCATTGCTGCACGCCGGCGCGCCGTAGAGCTGGCGCAGCGGGCCGAGCTGCCCTTGCGTCAAGG
>CAYSMQ010000605.1:0-2458 GCA_964432035.1 uncultured Ardenticatenaceae bacterium | reverse complement strand
ATGCTCCATATCGGTTCAATTCTGCTCTGGTTATGACCTTTTCAAACGCGCCCTAGAGCCAATACGGTTCAAATAAGCAAAAAGATGACCTATGTGGCATGCTTGTAGCTACCAAACCAAACAAGCAGACACATAGGTCATCGTATGGGTTACAGAATACGACAAATCGAGGCGGAAGGCCAGTTTTGTGAAGCAATTGCCATGGATGCTCTGACGCAGCACATTCCTCTGGAAATCATCGAGCAAGTCGTGGCCGAGTGCCAGGTCAAAGAGAGGCGAAAACGGAAGCTGCCGGCTACGCTGCTCGTGCTGCTGTGCGTCGGGATGAACCTCTTTAGCCACGACAGTTTGGGCTACGTATTGCTGCGTCTGGTGCGCGGATTGCGCCTGCTGGTCGACGCCGGCGTGGAGACGATCGCCGGGAAAGGTGCGATCAGTACGGGCCGTTATCGGCTTGGCGCCAAGCCGCTGGAGCTGCTTTTCAAACGCGTCTGCCAACCGCTGGCGACGCCGGAAACGTCCGGCGCTTTCCGCTTCGGATTGCGCCTGGTCGCCGTGGACGGGACCACGGAAACCGTGCCGGACACGCCGGCCAACGACGCCTATTTTGGCCGCCTGAAAGGCAACCGAGGCGACAGTGCTTTTCCCCTGGTGCGCTGCGTCTATCTGTGTGAGTGTGGCACGCATGCTATCTTTGACGCCGGTTTCTGGCCGTACCATACTCCCGAAGTGGTGGGCGGACGCCGCCTGCTGCGGTCGGTCGAAGCCGATATGCTGGTCATGTGGGACCGTGGCTTTCATGATTTCGATATGTTCCTCGGTGTGACCCAACGTGGCGGACAGGTTCTGTCGCGCCTGCCGGCCCACGTCAAACCGCGACATGTGCTGACGCTGCCCGACGGCACGTGGTTAGGGTTCATCTGTCCCAGCGACTACGGCCGCCGCAAACGCGGCGAACGTCTGTTGGTGCGGATCATTGCCTACGAACTGGATGACCCGCATCGACCTGGGCATCAGGTGCAGTCCCGTTTGATAACCACGCTGCTTCATCCGGAGCTCTATCCAGCCCTGGACCTGGTCTGTCTCTATCACAAACGCTGGGAAGTCGAAATCGTCATTGATGAAATCGACACGCATCAGCGCCTGGTCAACCGGCCCCTGCGCTCACTGAAGCCCGTTGGCGTCATCCAGGAGCTGTATGGCCTGTTACTCGCGCACTTTGTCGTTCGGGCGATTATGCATGAAGCAGCCGTGGCGCATGACCTGGATCCGGACCGGTTGAGCTTTCTCAACTCGCTGCGACTTATCGGTGACGCGATTCCCGATTTTCAACTGGTTGACCCGGTCGACCACCCGCGTCTTTGGCAGCGCCTTCTCCGCGATATCGTGGCGTTTCGACTGCCCGAGCGCGAAGACCGCTCCAATCCGCGGGTTGTGAAACGAAAAATGTCGAACTTCAAACTCAAGCGTCCGGAGCATTGGAATCCGCCTAAACCGACGAAACCTTTCCGCAATGCCGTCGTGTTATTGGCAAACGCTTCGCCCGCTGGGGTCCTTAATTGAACCGTATTGTCCCTAGAGCTCATCCTACCCTCCCATCATTTCTACCTCCTTGTGGTAAGGCCGCCCGCACGAAAGGTGCGGGTGGCCTTTTCTCTTTCCATCTTTCCATTTGCTCGCCGCAATCCCTGCCGAGGCCGGGTAGGGCACACCTATCACGAAACCCTCTTTGTTCAGAGCGTGGCGGCGCAGGCCATGCCGGCCAGTGCGTCGACGCCGGAGGAGGCGCCCCAACTGAGAAGTGGCGACAGGCATTCGTGGGGGGAAGGCGTGCCCGTGGCGATACAATCGGCCGCGGCCAACAGCCGTTCGTCTGAATGACCGTCCGCGGCCGCCTCGATGAGGTTGGCGCTGATTCGCGCCGTCTCACCGTAGGCATCGTCGATAAGGATCTGACCAAAGGCGCGAAGAGAAATTTCCGGCTGGACGGCCGCCGGATGACGGCTGACAAATAACAGGAAACCGATCAAGAAATCGTCGCCGGAGGCAGTAAGCCCGCGCCCGCGTCCCATCAGCCGGCCGGCTGCCCCTATGGCTTCCTCCCTATTACCGGCGCGTATGCTTCGTTGTAGCAGGGAGACGGCGTCCAATGCCGCTTGTTGCTCTGCGGGCAGAGGGCTTTCTACCGGCAGGGAGAGCAGGGGGCGCAGCAGGAGGCCCAGTTCCCGCTCCCGCCCCGCCGCGGCAACGCCCAGGGTCATCTCCTTCAGGCGTTCCACTCTCTCTGGGAACGAGTCGAGCATCTCCGGCGGATCATCCGGCTGCCATACGCCCTCCGGCAAGAGAACGTCGACCTTTGCCCCGAGAAATCTCAGCCGTTGTTCCCCCACCAGTACGGTGTCTCCCGCTTCGACCGCGGGTAGACCGGCGGCGGATGTCTGCACTGTGATGGTGAGGG
>CAYSMQ010000604.1:1783-2469 GCA_964432035.1 uncultured Ardenticatenaceae bacterium | reverse complement strand
CTGAATCAATAGTACTTTTTTCCCACTCGCTCGCACCTCGTGTAAAATTGGAGAATAGCATGTTCGACTCAAATATAAGGCGTTACATAGTCAGTCTAAGTTTCATCTTGGCGCCGTTCATCCTTGTGATAGCCCTGTTATCGATGGCGCCGGCGGTGGCTGCTCAGACTCAGGACCAGGTGATCCTTGATTGGCAAACTGATGCCAATGGAAATCCGCTGTTACCGGGACAGGTCATTGACGACGAGTTTCACAGCGCCACGGGCATCAGCATCACGCTCAAGGCCCAGAGCGACGGTTCCAACGCCAGAGCTGTATTTCCTAGCCACCAACCCCCCACTGATTTCGATCTGGGTACGCCTAATGAAACCTGTCCCGGCGGCGGGCCCGGGGTGGGCGAAGGCGGCGAAGTGGGAGAACCTGGCGAGAATTGCACGCCCCAGAATAATAGTCTGATCATCCCCACGATAGGCGACGGTGACGGTGACGGCTTCATCGACGGTGTGCCGGATGACGACGCCGACGGTGGTCTGGCCATATTTTTGTTCAGCGAACCGGTCACTGTGGATTATCTGGAGATCATCGATCAGGAGGATGGAGAAACCGCCGATATCCGCGCCTACAGTGCCGTCAGCGGCGATCCAGGATCGCTGATTACGGAAGTCTCCACGATGCCTTTGGGTGAT
>CAYSMQ010000604.1:0-1773 GCA_964432035.1 uncultured Ardenticatenaceae bacterium | reverse complement strand
TTGGGAGTGAGGCGTCTGGAGGTAGCCTACAAAGGAAGCGGAGGTTTGGCCAGCCTGGCCTACACGCCCGACGAGCCCACGGCCGTGACCCTCTCGACTCTTGACGCCTCAATGTCGTTTTCCGGCTTTGCACCGTTCTTGGCGGCCTTTGCACTCTTGCTACTGATTACCGTAGCCGCAGTCGTCTGGATGCGCCAATCGCGAAGCGCCTGATTTTGCGGGTAAGTCCGTGGGGCGTTGGTAGTTTTGTGACCTGACTCTCTGCGCCCCACCTTATTTCTTCCTTGCCGCCTCGGCGTGCCCTCTTCACTGCGCACGATAGGCCACCCCCACTCGGCGACCGCCCCGTCGCCACCTGTCCGCCTGCAATATAACGAAATCTATACAACAGATCGTTACCCTAAACGTTAGTGGTGCCGGAACCGGCATCAAGCTAGACAACACGAGGGAGAGAGATGCCTGCAGCGTATACGGTGAGCATTATGAAGACGGTGGTGGAAGAGAACCCACCGCCCGATTTTCACCAGATTGTAGACGGGGCGGCTTCCAGTATCAGGGCGTTGCTGGCCGAGGAGATGAAGCTGACGGTGAACGTGTTTGAGTTCATGGGCCCGCACCTGACGCCAAGTCGCGGCGCGTACGCGCCGATGGATTATCTGGAACTGGGCATGAGCGAGAAGGTGGAACGGAATATCCACTTTCTGCTGATCGTCACCGACGTGGACGTCGCCGCCTCGACCCGCTCCTACACGCTGGCTCTACCCAGCCAGTTGACTAACATTGGCATTGTTTCTACTAAACGGCTGTCACCCACCTTTTGGGGCCATGAAGCGGATTCAGAGCTCACGCAGCAACGGCTTACCGGGCTCCTGTTGCACACCTTCGGTCATCTGGTGAACCTAGGGCACCACGATTCTCCTCGTAACATCATGTACGATTTTGAAACCGTAGAGGAGCTGGCGCAGATGACAGAGGTTACGCCACAGCAACGGGAAACGGTAAAGGGCAATCTTGAGATCGAAGCGCGGGAAGAGGTCGCCGTTCAGGGAAAGTGGGGCTTCGCATTGCGGCAGGTTGCAGACAATCTCGGCAGCATCTTGCGTAACGTGGCACGCGCGCACCCCTTACGTCTGGTGCTCAAGTTGCCGACGATGCTCACGGCGGCGCTGTCAGTGGTCATCGTCGTCTTCTTTTCTGCCGAAACGTGGGACGTGGCCAGCACACTGAGCATGGCCGCGCTGCTCCTCTTTTCGGCGATTGCCATCGTCGTGGCTACAGCCGTTCTATACCGCGCGTTTGAGGTCGCTCCCGGCCAAAACCGGCAAGGTGTGCTGGCCGAATCGGTCGTGGTCACGGCGGCGACCACGCTTCTCAGTCTGTTGCTGACGGTCTTGCTTATCTACCTGCTCTTTTTTCTGCTGGCGCTGTTCAGCGCCGTTACCTTTTTTCCGGCACAGTTGAAGGAAACCTGGCCAACGGTCGATCCGGCCGTGCGGCTGACAGAGCATGTGAAGCTGGCCCTGTTCCTGGGCGGCATCGCCGTGCTCACGGGCTCGCTGGGTGGCCGCGCCGACAACCAATCTGTGGTGCGGCACGTGCTCTTTTTAAACGAGGAAGCCTAAACGGAGGCGCACCATGCCACAAGATTCTCAGACACGCGCACTTAAACATGTCGCCGACTGGAGCAAGTGGATGGTCGCCGTGAACGTCGTGGCCACCGTCGGCTGTGTGGCCGTGTTACAGGACGGCATCCTGGGCATTGCCCGCTTCTTC
>CAYSMQ010000603.1:0-2469 GCA_964432035.1 uncultured Ardenticatenaceae bacterium | reverse complement strand
TCGTTGGCGAACAGTTTCCCTTGAACATAGCGCTCGAAGATCTGAAGCGCCAGCTCGGCGCTATCGCCCTCCACGGCGTGATCGAACGCTGGCTCCGGCCGGTCGTGGTCCAGATACCAACGCGCCGCGCGACGATGGAGCTCGGGCAGTTCGCTTACCAGCTCTCGACCGGCTTCTTCTTGCAGAAATTCGCCAAAGAGACGATGGTAGCGAAACCAGCGCCGTTCGTCGTCCAGTGCCTCCACAAACAAGTTGTCCCGTTGCAAGCGTTCCAGCATTTGCTGGCTCCCTTCACCGCCGGTGACCGCGTCACAGAGTGGGCCGCTGAGCTGTTGCAGCATGCTCGTTCGCAGCAGGAAATTGCGCACCGCCGCTTCCTGCCGCGCCAGCACGTCCTGCGCCAGATAGTCGGCGATAAAACGCTGCCGCCCGCTGACGGTAACCGCTTCGCCTGCTCCTTCTCGCCGTCGCAGGCCCAAAGCTGCCAGTTGCAGACCCGCCGCCCACCCGCCACACTGCTCGTGCAGACGGGACACCGTCTCGTCACCTAGCTCGAGCGCCATATTCTCGGTTAAGAAGTGGGCTGTCTCCTCCGCCGTGAAGCCCAGGTCCTCCGGTCCTAACTCAAACAGCTGCCTTCGCGCCCGGTAGCGCGCCACAGGCAGCGGCGGCTCGGCGCGAGAGGCCAGCACAAAGTGCAGGGACGGCGGCAGGTGGTCCAGAAGAAAAGTCAGCGCCTCATGGATGGCCTCGTCTGCAATGACGTGATAATCGTCCAGAACAAAAGCCAGATGCGCCTCCCGCGCCTGACCCTCGTTGATGAAAGCAGCCAGCACTGCCTCGCTATCGGGTCGCATGTCGCTCAGTAACACGCCAAGAGGGCTGTCCATAATGCCCGGTTGCGCCTGCTCCCACGCCGCCAGCAGATAGCGGAAGAAACGTTGTAACTCGTCATCGGCCTCGTCCAACGTCAACCAGGCCACAGCCGGCTCCCCATTTTCGTCGCGCTGCCATCGCGCCCACTGCGCCAAAAGCGATGTCTTACCGTACCCCGCCGGCGCCGAAACCAACGCCAACCTCGCCCGCCACACCTCGCGCTCCAAGGCCTCCAACAACCGCTCGCGGCGCACGGCCGACTGCCCCACCGGCGGCGCGCTTATTTTCGTTTCCAGAAGCGGCGGTTGCATGGGGGTTCCTGCCTATTCCTCGCAAGGCTTCCGACCTCTTTCTATCATTGGAACTGTAAGACAATCTTATCCTTGTTCGGATATCGGCTCAACTTTACAACCACGTAACAGGTTGTTATGGTGCCGTCGGCGATCCCGGCCCCTGCGGCTCGCCCGTAAACAGCTGCTCAAACTCCGGCGGCAATTGCGCCCGCATCTGCTGCAGTTGGCCCTCGCTCACCGCCTCCTGCAACACATGCATAACCACGTGCGTCTGCTCGATGGCCTGCGGCGCGCCCAGATCCGACCGCGCTGCCACGCGATTGAAAAACTCCTCCAGTGTAAACTGCTCCGTCTCCAGATGGCGGCGAGCGTAGGCCTTCAGCTGGCCCGGCAGCTCCGCGATCAGGTCCTCCCGCTCGTCGCGGGGCAAACGCTCGCCCAGCGTCTCCAACGTCGCCGCCACAATGTCCAGCGCCTCATCGCCGCTCTCGATGTTGGCCCGCTCCTGAACCCGTCTCACAAATTCGTCCGTTTGCATAAAAGTACCTCCTTGCAATTGATGTCAGGCTCGTAGTGAAGGCTCAGCATGAGCCCTTTAGCGCGTCGTATCGCCAAAAGCGCACTAAAGTGCCAACTACAAACGATCTGTTCGTAGTGAAAGTTCAGCATGAGCCCTTTAGCGCGCCCCATACGCGCCCACCTGCTGACCATTCGCCTCGCGCAAAGCGCTGGCCGCCGCAGACGCCCGCTCATCCTCCACGCGCACCCACAACAGCACGCCACCGTCCACGATCGCCGCCTGATAAGCCTGCGCCACATCCTGCGGCACGCCAAATTCGCGCAGCGTGCTGCGCAAAGGCCCGGCGTCCGTGCCCGTCGACGCCGCCTGCGTCACCAGGATCGTCGCCAGCTCGCCGCCGGCAAGCAACTCACCGCTGCCGCCAACGTGCACCGGCTGCTCTCCGCCAAATAGTTGCGCCAGGCCGTGCACCGTCTGCTCGCCCACCTCGTCCGTCTTCTGCACGTTCACTTCTTGCAGGTCCACGTCCATGTTCTCCTTGACCGTAGACTCCATCGCCAGCGCGTTCATCTCCTCTTCGTCAAAATCGTTCTCCAGCAAGGCGTCCACCGCCTCGCGCGCGCCGCCATAACCGTCAAATAGTGCAAATATGGTCTTCACCGTTGACCTCCTGCATCACATCATATTTCCTTTTTCTGTCACTCCGCCGCTTCTCCCCCAGTGTATGGATCACGCCGGCCCCGTCCTGTATCAGGACATAAAAAGAGGACACAAATTCGG
>CAYSMQ010000602.1:0-2477 GCA_964432035.1 uncultured Ardenticatenaceae bacterium | reverse complement strand
TCCTGGGCAACCGTCGCGCCAACCAGGGCGGCATTCTGTGGCGCGAGGTGCAGACATTGGAAGGCGTGGTGGGCTGGCTGAGAGCTGAGTACTTACCTGACGAGTAGGGGCAAAAACAGATGATGCCAGACGAGGAACTAAGGACGCAGCTGACGCGCATGCTAAGCGTGCGCCAGGCGCACATGGATTTCGAAGACGCGGTCGCCGATTTTTCGAGGCAGCAAATCAACACAAAGCCACCTAACTGCTCCTACACCTTCTGGCATCTGGTGGAGCACATGCGCATTTGCCAGAAGGATATCCTGGACTATATTCAATCTGACGAATATGAGTGGCCCGATTTTCCCGATGACCTGTGGCCCGATGAAGCGGCACAGACCGATTCCGCGGGCTGGCAGCAGAGTATTGAGCAGTTCCTCGCCGACCGGCAGGCGCTGGTCGACATCATTAACGACCCCGACGTGGACCTGTTCGCCCCGCTAGCCAACAGCGGGGAACACCAGCACAACATCGTGCGCGAAATCAACGTCGTCGCCAGCCACAACGCCTACCATACGGGTGAGTTGGGCATCTTGCGGCAGGTAGTGGGCTTGTGGCCCTAGGATAGAACTTGTTGCAGCGAGTTACCAACTCCCGGTACCGACTGTTTGCAGCGTTGCGGCATCGCCCTTAGTATGGGCGCGGTGTGAAAACAGCGGGCCCTCTTGAGCCCGCCTCCATAGATTTGTTTGCAGAAACTAAATAGAGAAGGAGACAGATATGCGTTCTCGATTCTCACTAATTGTTCGCTCGATGGTCGTTGCCGTCGCTGCATTTGCCCTGCTTTTGGTGGGGCTAAGAGAGGCAAGCGCCCTAGGGCAGGAAGTTGCCGTCCACGAGAAAGCGATACAGACAGAGCCAGACGGCGACGAGCCCATTGTGCAAGTCACGGAGCGCATCAGCATTCCCTATGGCTTTGACGCGGCCCTACCGCTGGTCTCTGACGGCAGCATCGCGGCCGTTTCCGGTCAGGGGTCCTGCACGTCCGAATCGGTCACTATCACCTTTACGGTGACCCAGTCTTCCAGCGGCGCGACCGCCACGGGCGTGTGGAACGGCGAGTGCACGGGGCAGTTGCAAAGATGGATTCAGGCGCCCTCGGCGACGCCGAGCCCCAATTTTGAGGCCGGAGAGGCTGAGGCCTGCGCTTTCGCCGAGACGTTTGGCGAAGACGAACCTGACACGCAGGAATGGTGCGATCCGGTATTTTTAGCCCCGTATCATAACTATCTACCGCATATTCAAAACCCGTAGCCGTACGGGAAACGAACACCCAATTCGTTTTATTGTTCGAGGTACTTCTCCAGGGCCTCGAGCGTGGCAGGTAGTGTGTGCGGCGGCGCCGCCTGGGAGACGGCGGTGTCGGGGTCTTTGAGGCCATGCCCGGTGAGCACGCAGACGGCCGTTTTGTCCGTGGGGTCCAGCTCGCCCGCTTCGATTTGCTGTTTGAGGGCGGCGACGCCGGTGGCGGAAGCGGGCTCGACGAAAACGCCTTCCCTGGCAGCCAGGAGGCGCCAGCTTGCCAGGATGTCATCGTCGGAGACGGCGGTGATAATGCCGCCAGATTCGTCCAAAGCCTGTAAGGCCTCGCGCCAGCGGGCGGGGTTGCCGATGCGGATGGCGGTGGCAATCGTTTCGGGCTGAGCGACGCGCTTGCCGAGGACGATGGGTGCGGCGCCGGCGGCCTGACCGCCGAGGAGGCGTGGCAGTGCGGTCCCTCGGGATTCGGCGTACTCCTGGTAACCCATCCAGTAGGCCGTGATGTTGCCGGCGTTACCCACGGGCAGGCAGTGCCAGTCTGGGGCCACGCCGCCGAGCTGGTCGCAGATTTCAAAGGCACCGGTCTTTTGGCCTTGTAGGCGCCAGGGGTTGATGGAATTGACGAGGGCGATGGGGCGACGTTCGACGATGGCGCGCACGATGTCCAGGGCGTCGTCGAAGGAGCCGTCGATGGCGATGACTTCGGCGCCGTAGGCAAGACACGCCGCCAGTTTGCCCAAAGCGATTTTACCTTCGGGGACCAGCACGAGGCAGCGTATGCCGGCGCGCGCGGCGTAGGCGGCGGCGCTGGCGGCCGTATTGCCCGTGCTGGCGCAAATGATGGTGTGCGACTCTTCGCGTACGGCCTGTGTGACGGCGGCCGTCATGCCGCGGTCCTTGTAGGAGCCGGTGGGATTGAGCCCTTCGTATTTCAGGTAGAGGCGCAGGTTAGCGCCCGGCGCAATAGCGTCCGCAAGCCGGTCGGCGCGAATGAGGGGCGTGTGACCCTCGTTGAGGGTGATGATGTTGGTTTGCGCCGGAAAGGGCAGGTACTCGGCGTAAGCGCGGAGGATGCCGGGCCAGGGCAGGTGACCGAAGGTGCCTGGCACTTTGGAAGTGCCAGGCACCTGTGATGTCCCGTCACCTTCTCGCGACTTATCCACCGCCCGGAATCGTTA
>CAYSMQ010000601.1:0-2479 GCA_964432035.1 uncultured Ardenticatenaceae bacterium | reverse complement strand
CACGCCGATGGGCGGTGAAGTCGATCGCTACCTGCAGACTGACGTCGTCATGTATCCAGGCTTCTCTGGCGGCCCGTTGATCAACACGCAAGGACAGCTACTTGCGCTGAATTCTTCGGCGCTGGTGCGCGGCGTGAGCGTGGCGGTGCCGGTTGCGACCGTTTCAAGCGTCGTCGACTCGCTTGTGGAGCACGGCCGTATACAGCGGGGCTACCTGGGTATCAGCACCCAGCCAGTTCGTTTGCCTGCCTCTACAGCCGAAGAACTGGGTCAAGATACGGGTTTACTCATCGTCGGCGTGGAAGCCGATAGCCCTGCCGACAAGGGTGGTCTCGTACTGGGCGATGCAATCGTGGACCTGGACGGTCAACGTGTGCGCCACCACGATGATTTGCTAAGGTTGCTTAGTGGCGAACGAGTCGGACGCAAGACGCCCGTGCGCATCCTTCGCGGTGGTCAGTTGCAGACAGTCAACGTTACGATTGGCGAGCGTTGATGTGCCGGTCACACTGAGAAAGTGAGTATGCGTATGGCAAGTTTCAGTAGCACAGTGCTGAATGACGAATTGGCCGAGCACATCGCCGCCGCTAAAGAGTCGCTGGTACAGGTGCGCAACGGTAGAAATGGCGCCGGTTCGGGGGTCATCATTCATGGCGACGGCCTGATCATCACGAACGCGCACGTCGTGCGCCGGTCGGCGCCACGCGTGGTCCTGAGCGACGGGCAAGAGATGCCCACAAGATTACTAGCCTACGATGAGACGACCGACCTGGCGGCTCTTGCCGTAAACGGCGACTCGTTACCGGCGCTGGCGCTCGGCGACAGCCGGCGTCTTCGACCCGGTTCGCTGGTCGTTGCCCTGGGGCATCCCTGGGGCGTGCTCGGCGCGGCGACCGCGGGTATGGTCATCGGCGTAGGTCCTCCCGTAGAGCCGCTGCCTTACCGCGGCGAATTGATTCAGGTTGGCTTACACCTGCGACCTGGACACTCTGGCGGTCCCATGCTTGACGCGGGCGGCGAGTTAGTAGGCATCAACACCATGATCGCCGGCCCGCACGTAGGGCTCGCCGTGCCGACCAACACGGTCAATCGCTTCTTGAAGGAGAACCTCGGCGGACGACGTGGCTCGCGCCGCAAGCACAGGTCACGACCCATTCCCGCCTAATCTGACCTTTCGTACAGGGTTTGGCTGGCCCATCGCGCATTGCGGTGGGCCTTTTTTGTTGGCATACTCGGAGCAAATGATGCCTTAACTCCCAGCGAGGAACAGATGCAAGTAGATAGCCAGTTTGTCCCTGTTGCTTCCCTTGGCGAGCTCGCCGACTCGACTTGTACCGTCGTGCGCGCCAACGGGCACACCATCGCCCTATTTCAGCACGACGGCGAAATACACGCCGTCGACAATCGTTGCCCCCATATGGGTTTCCCGCTGGAGCGTGGCACCGTGCGCGACGGCATTCTCACGTGCCACTGGCACCACGCGCGCTTTGATTTAAGCACAGGCGGCACGTTTGACCCCTGGGCCGACGACGTGCGCCGGTACGACGTCGAGGTGCGCGACGGTCAGGTTTATGTGGACGTCGCCATCCACGATGAACCACGCGAGCACCAACGCCGGCGCCTGGAGGTAGGGTTGGAGCGCAACCTATCGTTGGTCATCGGCAAAGCAGCGCTTGTACTAGGCAGCGAGGGAGCCAACCCCGTGGAAGCGTTCCGTGATGGACTGTTGTTCGGCGCGCGTTACCGGCGCGGCGGCTGGCAGCAAGGTCTGACCATGCATACCTGTTTTATGAATATGTTGCCCGCGCTGGCGCCGGAAGATCAGCCACGGGCCCTGTATCATGGCCTCTCGGCCGTTGCCAGCAACACATTTGGCGCCGAGACGAAGGATTTACCTACCCTGAAACGCTGGTTCCGCCAATTCATTGAAGTGCGGGACGATGAAGGCGCGGAGCGCTGCATCGTTTCGGCCGTGCGCGCTGGGGCCGATGCGGCGCAGATGGCAGACATGCTCTGCGCGGCAGTGACCGACCATCGCTATATTGACGTCGGCCATCCGGCGGACTTTACCAACAAGGCTTTCGAAGCACTGGACATTGCCGGCTGGCAGCACGCCGAAGCGGTTCTCACGAGTCTGGTATCAGGATACGCCGGGGCCGAGCGCATGGAAGAAGCGAACAGCTGGCGCCACCCGGTGGATCTCATCGCGATTTTGGATAGTACCTTTGAGGCGCTACGAGAAATCGACCTGGAGAACAGGAGTAACGAGGATGCATGGTCGGGAATACAAGAACTCATCGATGTACTACACGGCGATGACCCGCAGGCCATTGCCGACGCCATGCTTGACGCCTTGCGCAATGGGTGCACGCCGCTGCAACTGGCAGCGACTGTTTCTTATGCTGCGGCGCTGCGCATTGCTCGCTTCCATACCAGCAATGAGTTTGGGGATTGGGATACAGCGCTGCACACGTTTACC
>CAYSMQ010000600.1:0-2490 GCA_964432035.1 uncultured Ardenticatenaceae bacterium | reverse complement strand
GCTGGCGGCGAGCGCCTTCCTGTGGTTGGCGGGACGACGACCGGCAAAGTTGATGAAAGAGGGCGCCACGCGCCGCCTGGGGCTGCTGGCGGCTGCGATTGCCGGCGCGATGTTTGCCGGACTTTTCAATCTCGCGGTGTTGGGGGGGCTACTGTTGATTTTCTCTGTGCTGCTGGTGGTTAGTTTGGAGCAGTAGGAAATCATACCACCTTCCTACTGACGACGCCGCCAGAAACCACCACAATAGTAGCGGATTTAGATCATATTGTGGACGCCGCACTCGCATTCGAACAAAGAGGCTACTCTAGCGACGGGGGCAGGACGGCAACGGAGAAACACAGGGAGCAGTGAGAGCCTTACCGGTGGGAAGGGAAATACCACAGCATATTCTTCTGGTGGAGGATAACCCGGGAGACGCCTACCTTATTTGCGATCACCTAAGCGTCGCCGGTAATGGCCAATACCGCGTCAGCATCTGCGAACGCCTGGAGGAAGCGTTCCGCACCCTGCAGCAAGAAAGTGTGGACGTGATCCTGCTGGACCTGAACCTGCCCGATAGCAGCGGGTTAGATACGCTAGACCGGTTGAGAGTGCAGGACGTGGCGCCGCCTATTGTCGTGCTCACAGGATTTGACGACACGCGCGCGGCACTGACGGCGGTGAGCAACGGCGCCCAGGATTATCTTGTCAAAGGCGAGATCAGCAGTTCCAGTCTGCACCGTGCCATCTCCTATGCCCAGGAACGGCACCGGTTGGCCCGTGCTGCCGAAGCGAACCGCAGGCAGCTGGCGCAAAGCGAAGCCTTCGCCCGTTCCATTCTTAGTTCGCTCAGCGCCACCATTGCAGTACTGGATGAAGACGGCGTCGTCCTTGCCGTTAACGACAGCTGGCGGGAATTCGCCAGGCAGAACGCGGCGCCGGCCGATCTAATTACCGGCGTGGGCATCAACTACCTCACGGTCTGTGCCGCCGCTACGCGGGAGGGCGACACAGGCGCAGCAGCCGCCATGCGCGGCATTCAAGCTGTGTTGTGCGGCCAAGAAAGCACCTTCACACTGGAGTATCCCTGTCACGGACCGCACGACCGGCGCTGGTTTCAGATGCGCGCGACGTCCCTGGTAGGCGCCGAGGGCGGTGTGGTCGTGGCCCACGAGAAGGTGACGGAACGCAAAGTAGCCGAACAGTCGCGCGCCCGCGCCCTGGGACGGTTGGAGATCCTGCATGAGATCGACAGCGCCATTTTAAAAGCGCGGTCTGCCGAGGAGATCGCCGCCGCCGCGCTGGCCAAAATCGTCACTTTCCTGGATATGGAATGGGGCAGTGTGCTGCGCTTTGACTTTGCCTGCAACAGTCTGACGCTGTTAGCCCAATTTGGGGGACCGCAGGCGTTCCTTGCCGGCGAAAATGTGGCGCCCATCGACGCTTTTTGCGACGATTTGGCCGGCTTGCGGGAAGGCCGTCCTTTGGTGTCGGCGGATGGCAGCGCATATCCCGCGGCCGGCGACGGCTCGCGCGCCGTCTGTTGTCCCCATCAGGGCTCATGCTTGAGCGTTCCCCTAAAACTCGACGGCGAATTGCTGGGTGTCCTGATGCTAGGCACGCCCAAACCCGGCGCAATCACAAACGAACACGTGGACGTGGCGCGCGAGGTGGCCGACCAACTGGTCGTCGCCCTACGACAAGCGCACCTCGTATCTGCCCTACGTAGCAGCGAGCAGCGCTTCCGCAGCGTGATCGAGCAGTCGGCAGAGGGCCTAGCCCTCATTGACGAAGAAGGCGACATCATCGTCTGGAACAGGAGCCAGGAGCAGATCACGGGATTTGCCGCTGCAGAGGTTGTTGGGCGCCCATTTTGGCGCGTGCTAGAGGAGCTCGCGGCGGATGCAGAGCAGTTCCCAGAGCTTGAATCGAAAGCGCAACAGTTTCTGGCGGCGGTACAGAAGACGGGAATAAGATCGGAAATCGCGACGCCCATCGAACTCTTGCTCCGGCGCCGTGATGGCTCGCGTTGCTTCGCGCAACTTATGGTTTTCCCCATTGCCACGGAAGGCGGATTCCTGCTGTGCGTCATCGCGCACGATATTACGGAGAAAAAGGCAGCTGCCGAGCGCAACGCGGAACTGCTGAGGGAGACGGAGCGTCTGTTGCAGCAAACGCAACGCCACGCTCGGCAGGTGCAGGGCATCATGGACGCCGTGCCTGAAGGCGTCTTATTGCTGGATTCCCGATACCATATTCTATCGGTGAACAAAGTCGCCCAGAGCTTATTGCCCGAGCTCGGCGCCACAAATGGCGAGGCGCGCCTTACACATCTCGCGAGCAAGACGCTGGCGCCGTATCTCGAGGAAACGGCCGACGGAAACGCCTGGCACGAGCTGCAGGCAGAAAACGGGGAGCGCACCTTTGAGGTGGGAGTTAGCCCCATGTCTCTCGACTCTCACGGAGAAGGCTGGGTGCTCGTTTTGCGCGACGTGACCCAGCAGCGCGCGC
>CAYSMQ010000599.1:0-2506 GCA_964432035.1 uncultured Ardenticatenaceae bacterium | reverse complement strand
GATCCGTAACCGCGCGAATCTTTAGTAAACCGGCGCTGACAAGGCGGTTCGCCCGCTGCTGAATGGTGGACGGCGCCAACTCCATTTCATTGGCGATGTCGGCGTAAGAGCGGCGCCCATCCTCTTGAAGATGGCGTACGATCTCCACATCAATATCGTCGATACGGTGGCTCTTTGTCATATTCTTGATTGGGCTTTTTTCAACTATTACCATCAGCCTACGTTATTTCAACACGAGAGTCAAGATTTTACACTATATTCGACGACAAAATACTCGAATCTACATCGAACGTATATCAATCATTACATTGACGCCAATTATGTGTATATTATATGGTAGATACTGCTAAATGATATAAAAACAGTGCGAATATACAGTACTATATCGGCTTTCAACAGAATTTACAAAGAATAGCCGTTGACATTATATGAGCAGGTTGCTACACTCAAGAACGTCGTTGAGCCATGCGCCGAGGAGGATTTAACGCTGTGCAGGAACTGAGTAAATCGCGCAACCTCTTTCAAAAGGCCGAACAGACGCTTCCTCTTGGCGTAAGCTCCAACTTTCGCTTTTGGGGGCCGGCCAACACGCGTTATATAGCCCGCGGCAAGGGCGGACACATCTGGGATGTAGACGGCAACCGTTACATCGACTACCGCCTGGGGTATGGTCCGGCAATCCTCGGTCACGCCGACGAGCGCGTCGACCGGGCGGTTTTCCAAGCCATGCAGCAGGGAGCGACCTTTGCCATGAGTACACCCCGCGAGCAGGTCGTGGCCGAAAAAATTGTGGCCATGTGCCCGGGCGTGAAAATGGTTCGCTTTGCCAATTCGGGTACGGAAGCGACGATGCACGCGTTGCGCTTGGCCCGCGCCGCCACCGGACGTGACAAGCTCATCATGTTTGAGGGCCAGTATCATGGCCTGCACGATTACGTCATGTTCTCCTCCCTCGTCGACGAAAGCGGCACTAAAGGGACGCGGCGCCGGCCGGTGGTGGCCCCGTTTAGCAGCGGCATTCCTGCCGTCGTGCAAGATATGCTGATCATGCTGCCCTTTAACGATCTGGAAGTGCTGGAGGAAGTGGTACGGGCGTCGTGGCACGAGGTTGCCGCCATCCTTGTGGAACCGATGCTCGGTAACTGTGGGGGGATTATGCCAGACCCGGAATGGCTGCCGGCCATCCGGCGCCTGTGCGACGAGTATGGCATGGTTATGATCATGGATGAGGTAAAAACGGGATTTCGTCTCGCCCGTGGCGGCGCACAGGAATATTTCGGTGTGCGCGCCGATCTGGTGACCTATGCCAAGGCGATGGGCAACGGCTACCCGGTAGCCGCGTTTGGCGGGCGGCGCGAATTGATGGAGCTTCTCGGGAAAGGTGTCGCGCATGGTGGCACGTTTAGCGGCAACCAGGTAAGTATGGCGGCAGCGGAGGCCACGCTCGACATCCTGCAAAATACAGACGCTCTTGAGCAAATCGAGCAGCGAGGGCTCGAACTACAGGACGCCTTGAGCGAAGTGCTAGATCGTTCCGGAATACCCTACGTCTTCTCGGGCCATCCCAGCCTCTTCATCTTTTGGTTTGCCGAGCAGGCGCCACGCGAGTACCGTGATTGGAAGAACAGTGATAACACGCTTTACGATCGTGTCGCCGCCGGACTAATCAAGCGCGGCGTCATGCCCGAGCCAGACTCCCGCGAACCCTGGTTCATGTGCGCCGCGCATAGCGAGCAGGATGTTGCGGAGACGGCGACAGCGCTGGAGGACGTGATGCGCGAGGTCCTGAACTAGCACTTATGGATAACTCGACCTCATCTCCCTCGCTGGCGCCATTGTTGCATGCCCGTTCGGTGGCTATTGTAGGCATCAGCCAGCCAGACCGCTTTGGCGGGCAGCTCTATACCAATCTTAGGGATGTCGGTTACGATGGCATCATCTATGGCGTCAACCCCGGCTACGAGACACTCTATGGGCAACCCATTTACGGATCGCTCGGCGAGTTGCCACAGACACCGGACTGCGCCATCCTTGCCATACCAAACCGGCGCCTCTTGCCCGTGATGGAGGAAGCAGCGCACCTGAGAATACCGGCTGCCGTCATATTTGCCAATGCCCACGGTGCAACCGACAACGGCCAGCCGCTGGAAGGCGCATTACAGGCGGTGGCGCGCGCGCACGACATGGTTGTCTGCGGCCCCAACTGCATGGGCTTCCTGTCGTTCGAGCAGAAACTCACCGTCTCCGGTTACCCTGTTATTCCCGGCACGCCTGCCGGGCACGTAACCCTCATCAGCCACAGCGGCTCTGTCTTCGATTCCCTGTGGCAAAACAACCGCCAGATCCACTTTAACTACGTCGTCTCCTCCGGCAACGAAATGACGACCACTATCGCCGACTATATGTTGTTCGCCCTGGAGAACCCGTCGACGCGCGTAATCGCCCTTTTTCTGGAAACGGTGCGTGATCCGGCGACGTTCCGCAAGGCGCTGGCCGAGGCGGCGCG
>CAYSMQ010000598.1:0-2510 GCA_964432035.1 uncultured Ardenticatenaceae bacterium | reverse complement strand
CCCTCATCAGCGCGTTTACAAACGGAGCGACAACATAATCACGATCCCAGGGAATAATCAGGTTGATCTGTTCCTTGCCCTGGAAGTAGATATCTTGTTCGCTCGTTTCGCCGTTATAAGTCACGTTGCTGTCGCGAAAGCGGATGCGCCACGATTTCTTGGCGTCTTCCCAATGGGGCGGCAGATCGCCGCGAGCGCGAATCTGAACGTTGTAGTCCTGTCCATCGTAGAGGAATCGTCCCCGAGCCCACACCTGTTGCTCTTCATCCATGTAGCCTTGCTGCAGCGCCTCTTCAATCGCCTCGTCAACCTTGGCCATCTCGGTGTGGTTGACCTCAAGATCGTAGACGGGCAGGCCAGAGTTCATTAGCACGCGCGGGCTGCGGAAGGGGTTTATGAGGCCTTCTGCAATGGCCAGATAGCGGTTGCCTGTGGAAAAGCTGCTGGCAATGCGGGCCGCTGGTGGATAGTAGGTTAGAAGCGCGAAGCCGACGATGAGCAGGGCAAAGAGCCCCAGCACGGCTTCCGCCGAACGCGACCAGATACCGCCCAGGGGGCGACTGGCCCGTTTTAGCGTCGATCTCACGCTCTCTGTCGTTTTTGCAGTTGCTTCTAGAATAGTCATCGCATCATCGCCGTTAGTTCGTAGTAACCGCTTTAGTGGTTAGGCGGCTAAAGTCGTCACTACAAGCCCAAATGGATCAGTGAAAGCCGTTCTCTCGCCTTACCGCCGAGAGTCTTGCTTCGCTACGCACTGCGTAGCAATACTTGCTGACGGCTTCGTTCTGCAGGTTGTATTTGGAAATCAGCGTGTGTAACCAATAAGGCAGCGTGTTGTCCACCTTTATCTCAAAGATGGCGTGCCCGTGTTGTAGCATGCGGCGCGCGCCGCGGAGTGGCCCGAGTAGATCCATATTCCGTGTGGCGACTAACTCGTCGTCAAAATTGACGCGCACCCGGTTGATTTCCCGCCGCTCGAACGCCTCGCGCCGGTATTGAATGAGGATCACGGGTTCCATGTTTAACTGCCGCTGCAAACGGAAGAACTCGTGGGAAGCATCACTGTGGCGCTTAAAAAAACCGGGCGGCAGACGACGGCGCTGCCAGCAGTCCTGAATGTCACAATATTCGTCACTATCGAGGTCGACGGTGATCTTCTTGATGTAATTCAGGTATCGCGACTTCACTTCCAGGCGCACGTTTGGCGTCTCGCTTGGCTGTTCGCCGTAGGCGCGGGCGCGTAACTTGTGACGCACGGCAGTTCCGGCCATTTTATCGTGGTAAGACATATAGTCGGGCGTGTCAAAGTAGAGGCTACGCACCGTGTATCCGCCATCGTCTCCGGCGTGGGCGTCTGGTCGCATAAAGGCGCGCAGATCGCGGCTCAGCGCCGTGCGCGTGGTGCGGTCGACGATGTACTTGATTTCCAGCCGGTTAAAGTAAAGCGTGCTTTGGCTGCTCATTCCAAATCCCTTACAGTTCGAGGTGGTTTTCCGGCGTGATCATAGTGACGTTTTGTGCGACGCCATTACTAAGCTCGCCGGCGACGCGTTCAGGGTTCACCGAGGAGGCCAGACGCACGCTATAGGTGTACTCAAAGCTCATGCCCTGGTTCAGGTCGGTGACGCCGCGTAGCTGCCGCCAGGTGATCAGTTCGCGCGCCTGCGCCGGCAGCGCATCCCACGGATCTTTGTGATCGGAGTGGAAAATTAGAATGTAATCTCCTGATGCAGCGCTGTCATGGCCCATGCGCGTCATGACAATGGTAAAGGCGGCGATGGTCAGCGTACCCAGGAATCCGACCATCCACACGTTGGCGCCGGCGGTCAGACCGATGCCGATAGCAACAAAGAGGAAGGTCATGTCGCGCGTGTCCTTGATCACGGTACGGAAGCGGATGATGGACAGGGCGCCGACGAGACCCAACGATAGGGCAACGTTGCTGCCAATGGCCATCATGATCATGGCAACGGCGGGCGGCATAAGAATGAGTGTGAAATAGAAGGAGCGCGTGTAGGCGATCCCACTATGGGTCTTGCGGTACACAGTAGCCCATAAGAAACTGAGCCCAAAAGCCAGAAAATAACTTAAGAGAACTGTCGCCGGACTTAGATCAGCTTGAAGTAATAGATTATCTAGATTCATCTCCGTTTTCCTCGTAAAACTGCCTGCCGCAGAAACCCGCAGCGGGCTACCTCTATCCTAAACTGTAGGTTGGCCATCGACCTCTAGGGAGCGAGCGTTTCGCTTCCGCCGTCTGCCGGTGGCGAGACCTATGGCCCTCCACATATCTGCAATGAACGGTCCGCGATCTGCCCAGGAGAAGACCGCAGCGTACTTCTTTCCGGCCCATGATCGGCGCCACTCTCCCAGCGTCAGGTCGCCTCTACGCCAGTAGTAAAGGGCAGATTGCAGATCGCGACGCCAGTAGATCCATCTGGCATTGCCGTACTTCTGGTGGCGATTGACCGGTAAGGGGCGTCCGATGGCGTCGCAGTACATGGTGTAGA
>CAYSMQ010000597.1:0-2515 GCA_964432035.1 uncultured Ardenticatenaceae bacterium | reverse complement strand
TGCATACTATGCTCCACATCCATCGCCTCCCCCACCATCGCCCCAACCAGCTCCTCAGTCGAAAAAGCCTCCTTCATCCCTCTTCCTTCTTCCTTCTGCCCTCTTCCTTCTCCCGTCTCCCCTCTCTGCACCGTCAACACATTCTGACCCTGCCGCAACACCGTCACACGGTCACAGATCGCCTGCACCTCCCGCAACTTGTGCGTGATAAAGATCACACTCAACCCCTCGTCCACGATCTTACGCAGCGACCCGAACAGCGACTCCACCTGTTGCGGCGTCAGGTTCGTCGTCGGCTCATCCAGGATCAACAGACGCGCCCCGCGATACAGCGCCTTCAGCACCTCCACCCGCTGCCGCACCCCCATAGACAGTGCCCCCACCGGCGCCTGCGGATCCACCTCCAGACCAAATTGCTCCGCCAGCGACGCGATCTTGTCTCTGGCCTCCACCAGCTTCACCGTCGGCCGGTTTCGCAGCGACGTCCCCAGCACGATATTCTCCGCCACCGTAAACGTCTCCACCTGTAAAAAGTGCTGGTGCACCATCCCAATACCCTGCTCGATGGCATCGCGCGGCGAGCGGATCTGCACCGGTCGACCCTCTACCATGATCTCCCCCCCGTCCGGCCGGTACAACCCGTACAAGATATTCATCAACGTCGTCTTACCCGCGCCGTTGCCCCCTAACAGCCCATGAATTTCGCGCTTGCGCACCTGCACCGACACGCCGTCCAGCGCTATAACGTCGCCAAACGACTTGCGGATATCCTGCATTTCTAGAATTGTTTCAGTGGTCATGTCGCGCTGCTTGTTCGTGACACGTTACTCAAAAGGGGACGACCGGAGCGCGTCTGCGTCCACGGCGACGGCTCCGGCCGTGTGTCGCGTTGTTTACTCGATCGGCTCGGTATTCTTCACCACGTCGATGTCGCCGTTAGCCAGCTCATCCACCAACGTTTCCATCTCGGAATTCACATCATCCGAAACATTGGCCAGCGGAAACTGCAAGCCCACGCCGGTATCAAAGCCCAGCGGATAATAGCCGCCGCTCTCCCCGTCGCCGATGCGCGTCAAGATGTCTTCCAGCGGACCCGCGTAATCATAAACCAACGACGTCAGGTAATGGTCCGGCGCAAACGAACTCTTGTCAGAGTACTTCGCCGTCACCCACACCTGGTCCGACGCCGCCCGCGCCGATTCAAACACGCCAAACATGCCCAGATTCAGCGAGCCCATCAGCACATCCACGTCATCGGCGATCATGGCGTCCGCCAGCTCGCGCGCCGCGCTCGGATCGTTGAAATCTCCCGCCCACACCGTGCGCAGCTCCGCGTCTGACCCCAGATCCTCAAGTGCCTGCTCGATGGCGTGCACCTCAGCATAAGAGAACGGCAACGTCAGCCCACCGATATACCCGATGCGGCCCGTCTGCGTCTGCTTCGCCGCCAGCGCGCCAATGGCATAGAAACCCGTCTGGAAATTGCGGTCAATGACCCACAAATTCGGCGGTGGATCCTCCTCAGGCGCGTCAGATTCCGCGATAAAATACACGTCCGGGAACTCCGCAGCCAGGTCCCGCGTCTGCGAAACAAACTGCCCCCCGTGCGTAAAGATCACGTTGTAGTCCCCGTCGATATACTCCCGCATCACGCGGTCCACGTCCGGCACCGCCACATTCTCCGAATAAGCCATGTCCACGCCCAGATTCGATTGCACTTCCGTCCCCGCCACGTATCCCAGCGTGTTGTAATCTGCGTCCGTAATCACACCCGGCAAAATAATCGCCAGCCGCAACTCAGAAACCTCCGGAGCCTCCGCCTCCTCCGGCGCCGTCGCCTGGCATCCCGCAAGCGCCAACACAACCAACAGCAACACGACCAAAAAACGAGAACCCTTGCGCATAAACCTCCTCCTATTCACCTGCTTCGCACATCGAGAATACTGGACCGCCAAAGTATAACACGCCATAAAATGCGCTGCACACTTCTACATACTTACCCTTTCCACGACACTCCACACACCACAAACCACACTCTACATCACCCCAGTCCGTGAAATCCCCGCGCCATTCCGGTAAAATCCCCCCATGCTATTCTCAAATCATCTCACCATCATCCGCGGCGGCGGCGACCTCGCCACCGGCGTCGCCTACCGCCTACACAAAGCCGGCTTTCCCCTCATCATCGCCGAGCTACCCCAGCCCCTCGTCGTCCGCCGCACCGTGGCCCTCGCCAACGCCATCCTCGAGGGCCAAACCACCGTCGAAGACCTCCAGGCCCGCCACGTCCAAACCGCTCAAGAAGCCCTAACCCTCGCCCAGGCCGGCCAAACCATCCCCGTCCTGGCAAGCCCACAAATAGAACCATTAATCTCCAATCTCCAATCCCTAATCTCCAATCCCCAATCTCCACTCTCCACTCTCCAATCTCCAATCTCCCAAGCCGCCGTGGCGGCCCTTATCGACGCCCGCATGGCCAAACGCAACATCGACACCCACATCGACCAGGCCCCCC
>CAYSMQ010000596.1:0-2539 GCA_964432035.1 uncultured Ardenticatenaceae bacterium | reverse complement strand
ATCATATATCCTCGCACCACCAGTTCGTTAAACCAGTCGCCAAAAGCGCTGATTCGATAATTACGACCTGAAGCCCACACCACTTTAAGGGGGTCAAGCACATTCTCATAGCGCATCCACTCAATGCAAAGGCGCGGGTCGTACATGTCCAGACCTTCCCGGCTGGCGAAGCGAGCGCGAGCCGAACCAAGTCCGCGCCCCACCACAGCAGCCCCGTGGTTCGCTCGCCGGTCTGTAAGCCACTCGTTAACAAGCCTCGTCGCATCCCAACGCTTCCAGCCGCGGTCGTCAGTTACCGTCAGCTCATCATAGTCGTTTACATTGACTGTGGGACGATTGTTCCAGGTAAGAGTGTCTTCGCCCCAGTTTTCTTCGATGGCCTTCATGGCGGTCATCGTCTGACCGCCTCCCACCACCTCTGAGAGATATAATTCTAGCTCCGCCGAGAGAGGAATGGCGTTGGCGGGGAGGGAACTCAGGTCGAAGTGGAGGAAGCTATGCCTTTCCTCCGGATCCAAATCGCCCAGGCGGGCCACTTCCAGAACCGACGCTTGCCCGTAGTTACTATCTGCATTGGCCCCATTAATGGCGAACGTGTCCGCATCCGCCGCAATGCAATCGGTGGTCGTCTGCACTTCAGGACCGCGCGCCCCTTCGGCGGAGGGGTCCAGCGCATTGACCACATGAGCACGGGCCAGTGTCACGACAATGAGCAGTAGTGAAGTAGCGAAGACCAAGTAAATCATCTTCGTGTTGAAGAATCGTTTCATACCAGGGGTCCCTTCTATGTGTTCTGCTCGCACGAAGCGCTTCTCTCATGTAGAAGAACAGACAGAATGATGTTTGGAGTAAGGCAGGGCTATAGGATATGGAGGGATCGTTCATTCATCGTTCATTGCCCTACACCCCGCTCTAAGACCCTCGCACGCTGATGCTACTTCTCGCACCTGCAAACCCCCACACCCCTACACCTCTACACCCCCACATCCTACAACCCCACCCGCTCCCACCGCCACGCCTCCACCTCCTCCGGCCTATCGAAAAACAGCTCCTCCAGATACGGCTCAATCTCCATGCGCCACACGTCCGGCAACTGCTCCTCCAGGTCCGGGCGCAGGAAGAACGAGATGCCCACCTCGTAATTCGCGTCGCCAATGAGCCGGTTCAACCGCTGCAGCACCGTCACCAGTCGCTCCACGTCAAACCCCGTCTCCTGCCGCTCGTGATAACGGCGCAGCACGTCATAATCGGGACGCAAGGCGATGAAAGCAAAGCGCCTGCGCAAGGCGTGGTCCACCAGCGCAATCGAGCGGTCCGCCGTATTCATCGTGCCCAGCAGGCGCACGTTCTGCGGAATCCGCAGCTCGCCGCCGCCCGCCAGCTCAATCGACCGTTCCCTGTACTCCAGCAAGTACATCAATTCGCCGAACACCCGGCTCAGATTAGCGCGGTTGATTTCGTCGATAATCAGCACGCACGTATCTTCGCGCGCCGCCGCCTGCCGGCAAAACGTCAGAAAGCGCCCCGGCTTCATCTCATAACTCAGCTCGCCCCCCTCGCCTAACACCGGGCGCAACCCCTGTATAAAGTCCTCATACTGGTAAGACGGGTGCAGCTGCAGCAACTCGTAGAACCCATCTCCACCGCCTACCAGATGGCGCGCCACCCCTTGCGCCAGCAACGTCTTGCCTGTGCCCGGCGGTCCATAAAAGATAGCCTGTCCCTTTCGTTCCACCGCCTGCACCCAACGCGCCAGCGCCTCCTCCTCAAACCCCGTCTCCGCCGCCAACTCCCCCAGCGAATACGCCGCAACTGTCTCACCCTCCTCCATGCTTTCACTTCTATCGGCTGCCCTGGCTGCCGCCGTCCGCCGTCCGTCGTCCGCCTCCCTCACCACCACCCCTCGCGTCCCAATCCCATACCCCACCTCTCCCTGCGGCGGCACATCAAGCTCCACCTGGCCCCTCGTATCCAGCCGCCCCGTGCGCCCCCGGCTCTCGCGCGCGCAAATCCACAAGAAACTCTGCACGTGCACCATGTCTTCCGCGCCTCGAGGCCGCAACGCCTCCAGTAAGCCATGCGCGTACCCCCGCAGCACACCGTACAACTGCCCCGTCGGCGTGGCCTGATACAGCGTTCCCTGACCCAAATACTTCAGAAACCAGCGCGCAACCTGTGGCTTCACAAAAAACTCCGTCTGCGGCTGCGTCATGAACAAAAAGTAGGTGGGAAAAGGCCAGCGATTTGGCAGCTTGTTGGCCAGGGCATACGCCGAAAAATCCTGAATCCGCTGCGGCGTCGGCCCTTTGCCATATAGCAGGCGCTGCACCTGCTGCGCAAACTCGCCCGCGTCGCCCCGCACGCGATACAAAATGGCCATGTCCCCCTGCCGCGGCACGCGATTAAATAGCAAATTGCTATCGCGCCCCACCTTCTCCAGGCGCTCCAGAAGCGCCTCGTGCTGCCAGCCCTCAACCAGGCGCCTCACTTCATCGCGGTTCAACAACGCCGCAGCGCGCGCCGCCGTGTCCCGCTTGGG
>CAYSMQ010000595.1:0-2543 GCA_964432035.1 uncultured Ardenticatenaceae bacterium | reverse complement strand
GCTTGATATTCTGACGATTGGTCAGTACTTGCAGCCCAGCCGCCAGCATTTGCCTATCGAGCGATATTATGAACCTGACGAGTTCGAGGAATTGCGCCGCATTGGCTATGAACTGGGATTTAGATGGGTGGAAAGTGGGCCCCTCGTGCGAAGCAGCTACCGCGCCGAAAAGCAGGTAAGGGAGCTCTCGACCACGTTCCGCGGCGAATAGCTGCGCCCGGGTCTAACCGTACGCTTAGAGTTAATAAATCTCAAACAGTTTTGCGGTATTATCGGTAAAGTTCAGGTGGAGGTTCGGTTACGTGTCCTCCCAAGTATTCACTTAAGAAGGCAAATAGTTTATGGATGAACAACCCAATCCCCGTCCCTCCATTCCAGCGTGGGCATGGATCCTGGCGATCCTGGCAATCATACTGGCTCTGCAGTTGTTCTTCAGCCGGCGCATTAATTCGCCGGAAGAGGTACCTCTCTCGGAGGTCGTCGCCTATATTGAGAATGAGCAGGTTGACGAGATAGTCGTTAGCGGCGATTCGCTTGAAATAACGCTCCAGGATGGCACGGAATTGAGTTCTACCAAGGAACCGGGCGTGGGATTCATGGATACGTTGGAAGCGTTGGACGTTCCGGCCGATCTGCGCAACAGCTTCACATTCGATCCAAGTGACAATTCAGCGTGGAATACGTTCTTTAGTATCGCCATCTCCCTGGCTCCCGTTTTGTTGCTAATCTGGATATTTACGCGCGGCTTCCGCCAAATGCAAGGTGGAGGGAATAGCATCTTTGGCTTTGGTCGCAGCAAGGCGCGCAACATCAACGAGGGCGACCGGCCCACAGTGACGTTCGACGACGTCGCCGGCGTGGACGAGGCCAAAGAAGAGGTAAACGAGGTCGTGCAGTTTCTGCGCGAACCGGAGAAGTTTGTCCAGGTGGGCGCGCGAATACCGAAGGGCGTGCTCATGGTTGGTCCTCCTGGTACGGGTAAGACGCTTTTGGCGCGCGCCATTGCCGGCGAGGCGGGTGTGCCCTTCTTCCACATTTCGGGCTCCGAATTTGTGGAGATGTTTGTTGGCGTTGGCGCCAGCCGCGTGCGTGACCTGTTTAACAAGGCAAAAGAACACGCGCCGTCAATCGTCTTCGTGGACGAGATTGACGCCGTCGGTCGCCAGCGAGGCGCCGGTTTAGGCGGCGGGCATGACGAGCGCGAGCAGACGCTTAACCAGATCCTGGTAGAAATGGACGGTTTCTCGAACGAGACCAACGTGATTGTAATCGCCGCCACCAACCGTCCGGACGTCCTGGATCCGGCGCTGCTCCGTCCCGGGCGCTTTGACCGCAAGGTGATCGTCGATCTGCCAGATATCAAGGGCCGCGAAGAGATTCTTCGTATTCACGCCCGCGGCAAGCCGATCGGTTCCGAGGTCAGCTTTGAGGATACGGCGCGCCTGACGGCGGGTTTCTCCGGCGCGGATCTGGAGAACCTGATTAACGAGGCTGCTATTTTCGCCGCTCGACGTAACAAGACGAGCATCGGGCAGGCGGAGATGCAGGAGGCCTTTGACCGCGTTGTGATGGGTCCGGAACGCAAGAGCCGCGTGATTGGCGAGGAAGATAAAGAGATCTTCGCCTACCACGAGGCGGGCCACGCGGTGGTCAGCCACAATCTTGTGCATACCGACCCGGTGCAAAAGATTACAATCATTCCGCGTGGCGGCGCGGGCGGCTATGTGATGTCCTTGCCCGAAGACCGCGCGACGAAGCATACCGATCACTTTGAGGATCAGATTGCTTTCGCGCTGGGCGGTCGCGCAGCGGAAGAGATCTTCTTTGGTCGCGTGACGACGGGCGCCGCCAGCGACTTGAAGCAGGCGACGCAGATTGCACGCTCTATGGTCACCAAGTATGGGATGAGCGACGCGCTGGGTCTGCGCACCTACGGGGAAGACCAAAACAACGTCTTCCTGGGACGCGAGCTGGCAACGAATCGTGATTATAGCGAGGAAGCTGCTAAGCTCATCGACCGCGAAGTGCGCAGTATCCTGGATCGCAATTATGAACGGGCCAAGGATATCATCCAGCACAACCGCGATAAGCTGGTCAATCTTGTGGAACGCCTGATGAAGGCTGAAACGCTGGACCGGTCGGAGTTCGAAGTCTTGATGAACGAGGGGAGCAGCAGCGCGGATCAACCCGTTGGCGCATTGGTGCCCGAAGTTTAAGCGTCAATAGAGACACTCGCTGTTTAGAGAACGTGTATCGTGATATAAAATTGCGGTACACGTTCTTTTTTTGCTGTGAGCTAGTATCAGACATCTGATTTCGGCTACCGTAGGTAGCTAAAAGAAATCGGCTGTCTCCCTACGATAGCGTCGGAAGAGGTATGATGGAAGGTGACATACTGATCGAACGCGCTGGCGCAGTCGCCGGCGTCATCTTGAACAGACCGGACAGTCATAATGCGCTGACGCCGGAGATGATCGTCGAGCTGCGCCACATCTTTGAGCAGCTGGGCAGCGACGAAAGCGTGCGCGTCATCGTTCTACGCG
>CAYSMQ010000594.1:2124-2546 GCA_964432035.1 uncultured Ardenticatenaceae bacterium | reverse complement strand
CCTTCGCCCAAGTCAAACCAATTCTGCAGGACATTGGCCCTAAGGTCACTCACGTGGGAGGGAATGGCCTCGCCGTGGCCATGAAGATCGCCACCAATCTCAGCCTCGCCGTGCAGATGCTGGCCTTCAGCGAGGGCGTGCTCCTTGCGGAAAAGAGCGGTATTAAGCGGGAGACGGCGGTCGAGGTGCTGCTGAACAGCGTCATCGCCTCGCCCATGGTCGTCTATCGCGGCCCCTTTGTATTGCAGCAACCGGACGAAGCGTGGTTCGACTGCAACATGATGCAGAAGGATATGCTCTTGGCCCTGGAGATGGGGCGTGATGTGGACGTCCCCTTACCCACAACCTCAGCCACCAATGAATTCCTCACAGCAGCCCGCGGAATGGGGTTGGACCACCTCGATTTTGCGGCGCTGTTCAAC
>CAYSMQ010000594.1:853-2114 GCA_964432035.1 uncultured Ardenticatenaceae bacterium | reverse complement strand
CGTTCTTGCCAACCTTTCCGGGGTTGAAGTGTAGGGAGGTCACGACCTTCCTGAGTCAATCGGTCCTGTTTCAGGAGAGAGTTTATGGGGCAAGTTGCGCAAACGCCGTCACCGCAAGACAAAGCGATCTTGGAGCGCACTGACGGCGAAACCTGGCTACACATGTACGAGCAGATGTTCAAGATCCGCACCTTTGAGCAGCACGTCAACCAGCTCTATATGAACGCGCAGATGCCGGGCCTGGCCCACCTCTACGTTGGCCAGGAGGCGGTAGCCGTGGGCGTGTGCGAGGCCCTGCGCCGCGAAGATTACATCACCAGCACGCACCGGGGCCATGGCCATTGCCTGGCCAAAGGCGCCACGCTGAATCACATGTTTGCCGAATTGCTGGGCAAAGCGCCCGGCTACTGTCGAGGCAAGGGGGGCTCCATGCACATTGCAGACCAGAAAACGGGCAACTTGGGCGCCAACGCTATCGTCGGCGGCAGTGCAGGTATCGCCACAGGCGCGGCCATGTCCGCCAAGCTGCAGGGCAATGGTCGTGTGGCCGTCTGTTTCTTCGGTGAAGGTGCCCTGGGACAAGGCCTGCTCTACGAAGTGATGAACATGGCTTCTCTTTGGTCGCTACCTGTCCTCTACGTGTGCGAGAACAATCTCTATAACGAATACACTCATTATAAGGAGACGACGGCCGGGGAGCTGGCTGCCCGACCTCGCGCCTTTGGCATTCACACAGAAGAGGTAGATGGTCAGGATGTGCGAACCGTCTACAGCACCGCCATGCGGCTCGTAGAACGAGCCCGTAACGGCGAGGGACCTGCCTTCCTGATCTGCAATACCTACCGCTTCCACGGGCATCACGTAGGCGACGTCAACCGCGAGTATTACCGCTCTAAAGAGGAGGAGCAAACTTGGAAGAGCGAACGTGACCCCTTGCAAACTGTGACAATGTGGATGCTGGAACAGGGCCATGCAACCCAAGCGGTCATTGAGCAGATTGAGGCCGAGATCCGCAACGAAGCGGAACAGGCAGTCCAATTTGCTCTGGATGCACCCTACCCTGATGAGAGCGAAGTGGATGACCATGTCTACGTCTAACGGCAGTGAGCGCGAGATCACCTTTGGTCAGGCCATCAACGAAGCGCTGGCCGAAGAGCTGCGGCACGATGAGCGCGTGCTGATTATCGGTGAGGACGTGGCCGAGGCTGGCACCCCGTTTAAGGTGCTCTCGGGACTCGTAGAAGAGTTCGGCACCGAACGC
>CAYSMQ010000594.1:0-843 GCA_964432035.1 uncultured Ardenticatenaceae bacterium | reverse complement strand
ACCGGGATGGCTGTGGGTATGGCCATGACCGGGATGCGCCCGGTGGTGGATATCATGTTCGGTGATTTTATTACGCTGGTAATGGACCAGATGGCGAACCAGGCGGCGAAGATCCACTATATGTCCGGGGGTAAACTGCACGTGCCTATGGTTATGCGCACGACGTTGGGCGCCACGCGCCGCTCCGCCGCGCAACACAGTCAGAGCCTACACGCCTGGTTCAGCCACGTACCGGGGCTCAAGGTCGTGGTTCCCGCTACTCCACGCGACGCCAAAGGGTTGTTAAAGACGGCTATCCGTGACGAAAATCCGGTGGCCTTCTTCGAAGACAAGATGATGTACCAGACCAAGGGCAAGATCCCGAAGGAGGAATATGTCGTTCCCTTTGGTGTAGCCGACATCAAACGCCAGGGGAGTGACATCACCCTCATTGCCACCAGCAGCATGGTGTACGTGGCGCTGGAGGCAGCAGAACAGTTGGCGACGGCGGACGTCAGTGCCGAAGTCGTGGACCCGCGCACGATGTTTCCGCTGGACAAAGAAACGCTCATCGCTTCTGCCAAGAAAACCAGTCGTGCCATAGTCATCGACGAAGGTTACGAACGCTTTGGCGTGACGGCAGAGATCGCCTCCAGCGTTGCCGACGGCGCCTTTTACTATTTAGACGCGCCGGTCAAGCGCATGGGGGCTATGGACGTCCCGGTGCCCTTCTCGCCGGCGTTGGAAGACCTGACCGTGCCCACTGCGGAAAAGGTCGCCGCTATGGCCAAGACACTGTGTGGGCGCGTGTGACGGGAAAGGAGAGTAAGTAATGGCATTGAACACGTATGGCCTGATGGCCGT
>CAYSMQ010000593.1:0-2553 GCA_964432035.1 uncultured Ardenticatenaceae bacterium | reverse complement strand
CCCTCCGTCGTGTTCACCGTCACCAGCTCCGTCTGCAACACGTCCGCCAGAATCTGCCGCCACAACTCGCTGCGCGCGCCGCCGCCCGACACGCGCACCTGCTCCACAGTCGCCAGGCCCGTCTCCTTCATCAGCTCAAAGCTGTCGCGCAGGCCAAAAGCCACGCCTTCCAACACCGCCCGCGTCATGTGCGCCCGCGTGTGGCGCACGGTAAGCCCCACAAAGGCCCCTCGCGCCAGCGGATCGGGGTGCGGCGTGCGCTCCCCGGTTAAATAAGGTAGAAATAGCAACCCTTCGCTACCTGGCGGCGCCTCTTCCGCCTCCGCCACCAGCGCCTCAAATGACATATCCGGCGCCAGCGCATCGCGGTACCAGCGTAAGCTACCCGCCGCCGACAGCATCACGCCCATCAGGTGCCACTTGCCGGGAACCGCGTGGCAAAAGGCGTGCAGCCGCCCCTCCGGCTCCACCATCGGCGCGTCCGTCGCCGCAAACACCACGCCCGACGTGCCTAACGTCAGGGCTACGATGCCCGGCGTAACCGCGCCCACGCCCACCGCCTGCGCCGCCTGGTCCCCGCCGCCGCCCACCACCGGCGAGCCCGCGGCGAGCCCTGTTGCTTTTGCTGCGCCTGCCGAGATCGTCCCCGTCACGCTGGGCCCTTCAAACGTCGGCGGCAGCCACTGTGGATCGATATCCAGGGTTTCCGCCATCTCCGGCGACCAGGTGCGTTCTTTCAGATCGAAGAGCAGCGTGCCCGAGCCCCCCGCGCGATCGCTGGCAAATTCGCCCGTCAGCCGGTAACGGACGTAATCCTTGGGCAGCAAAATATGCCGCGTTCGCGCGTAAATCTCCGGCTCGTTGTTCTTTACCCACAAAATCTTGGGCGCCGTAAAACCCGTCAGCGCGTCATTGCCCGTGATTGCAATCAGGTGCTCCGTGCCCACGCGCTCGCGGATCTCGTCGCACTCCGCCCCCGTGCGTTGGTCGTTCCACAGAATCGCCGGGCGCAACACCTCCCCCGCCCCGTCCAAGAGCACCAGGCCGTGCATCTGACCCGTCAGGCCCACGGCCTTCACGTGCACGTCTCCACCGTGCGCGCCTGCCTCGTCCAGCGCCTGCCTGATACTGCTCCTGGCGCCGTCCCACCACAGCTGCGGATCTTGTTCACTCCACAAAGGCCGCGGCGTGCTGAACTCATAAGGCGTGCTCGCCGAGGCCACAACCCCCCCCGCCTCGTCAATCAACAACGCCTTCGTCGCCGTCGTGGATACGTCTATACCGAGAAATAGTGCCATAACAAAACCGACCGCAGACCGCGGACGACGGACGGCAAAACCATGTAGAGTGAGATCTGTGGCGTGTAGAGCGTTTGTGCTCTTGTTTCACACGCTACATTCTACAAACCACACTCAACAGCCGTCTGCCGTCTGTCGTCCGCCGTCATGCCCCTAGCAACAACTCCACCAACAACTGATCCAACCGCTCGTACGGCTGCCCGCGTTCCGCCAGCGCCTGCCTGTCGAAGCTGTGCTGGCGCAAGGCCTCTGCTTTCTCCGCAGCGTAAGTGCCCTGATAGGCAGCCATTTCTCCGTCGTCGGCCGTAATTTCCGCCAGCAGCGCCTGGATCTCATCATGCTCCGCAAACTGCTGCGCTTTCTCCTTCAGTATCAGATACGTACGCATACAACCGCGGGCAAACGCCTTCACGTCCTCATAGTCTGCCGTGCGATAAGCGTGCGCGTCGAAGTGGCGCGATCCCTCGTATCCCACCTCTTCCAGGAACTTAACCAGGAAAAAGGCTGACTTCAGATTCACAGATCCAAAACGGAAATCCTGGTCGTATCGGCCAAACGCCTGGTCGTTCAGGTCAATGTGAAACAGCTTCCCCGCGTCCCAAGCCTGCGCCACGTGGTGCATGAAATTCAGCCCCGCCATGTGCTCGTGCGCCACTTCCGGATTCACGCCGACCATATCCGAGTGATCCAGCGTCTCGATGAATCCAAGCATGGCCCCCGTCGTCGGTAAGAAGATGTCCCCGCGCGGTTCGTTAGGCTTCGCTTCCAAAGCAAATTTCAAATCATAGTCCTGGTCGCGCGCGTACTCGCACAGGAAATTCAACGACTCCCGAAACCACTTCAGGGCGTCCAGCGGATTCTTGCCCGCGTCCGTCTCCGTCCCCTCGCGCCCGCCCCAAAAAACGTAAACCTTGGCGCCCAACTCCACGCCCAAATCAATGGCCTGCATCGTCTTCTGCAATGCGTAAGCCCGCACCTGCGGGTCGTTGCTCGTAAACGCTCCGTCACGAAACGCCGGATCCGCAAACAGGTTCGTGGTCGCCATAGGCACCACCAGCCCCGTCTCGTCCAGCGCCGCTTTAAAATCAGAAACGATCTGGCGTCGCTCCGCCGGCGTGGCGTTAATGGGCACCAGGTCGTTGTCATGGAAATTCACACCCCAGGCGCCAACCTCCGCCGCCAGGTGCACGATCTCCACCGGCGACAACGTGTGACGTACCGGCTCCCCAAACGGATCCCGCCCCACGTTACCCAC
>CAYSMQ010000592.1:0-2563 GCA_964432035.1 uncultured Ardenticatenaceae bacterium | reverse complement strand
TCGTCGGCCCAGTGGACGTCGTCGAGGAATAGGATGCCGGGTTGTGACTGGGAAGGGCTGACAGATTTTTGAAAACCTGTTTGCGACCTCCGGTCGCCGTCTGTGGTAAAGGCCAGCAGAACGCGACAGACGGACTCAAAGAATCGACTTTGTGCGCCGGGTCCGCTCAGTGGCGCGGGTGGTGTTGCGGAAAGATCCAGTTCGGGAACCAGTCGCGCCGCTTCTGCAAGCCAATGTGGGGACAGGGACTCGCGCCAGTCCTGAGGCGCCTTCTCTAGCCCCTGGCGTAGGGCAGCGATAAACGGACTGAAGGTCAGGCCGGCTTCGCCCTCGTAGCAGCGGGCTTGCAGGAGCCGGCCGGGCGCTTGCGCCACGAACTCCTGGGCCAGGCGCGTCTTGCCCACGCCGGCTTCGCCCTCTATGACGAGGAAATGACCGCTCTCGCGCGCCAGGTCGTAGTCGGCCTGCATGCGGGCTAGCTCGTGCGCGCGGCCGGTGAGGGGGAGAAGATCGACGGCCGGCGGCGGACGACGGACGGCATCATGTGGTGTGTGTTCTGTCGTGTGTGATGCTCTGTGCTTAGCAGCGATCTGCGGTCCGCGGTCGGCCGTCTGCGGTCGGTCCGGTAACTCGTCCGCTAAGATCATCTCGTAGAGCGCCGTCGTTTCTTCCAGTGGGGCCACGCCCAATTCCTGTTCCAGGACGCGCACGCATTCGCGGTATTGGCGCACGGCGAGGCTGCGTTGCCCGCTCCAGGCGTACAGTTGCATCAGGTGACGGTGGGCCTGCTCAGAAAGGGGATCGAGTGACAGGTGACGGTGAGAGAGGGGGATGGCTTCTTCGAAATCGCCCACCTGTACGTAGATGCCGGTTAGCTGCTCCAGGGCTTCTGCCAACAAACGGCGCAGCTGTTGGCTCTCGAAATATTGCCACTCATCAAAATCGGGGGCGTCACGCAGCGTGAAGCCTGCCATGAAATCGTCGCCAAAGAGGGCAATGGCCTGTTGTAGCCGTTGGCGTCGCTCGGGCGGCGAAGGGGCGTCGGATAGCAGGCGCCGGAACGCTACGGCGTCGACCCACAGGGGCGCGTCAGGTCTGATGCCGATGGTCTCGCGGGTCACGTCCAGTATTTTACGGTCGACGGCCTGGCGCAGGGGCGAGAGGGTGCGGCGTAGAGCAGCGCGGGCGCGGGACTGGTCGAGGTCGGGCCATAGAAGGGCGGAGAGGGCGTCGCGCGTGTGGCTCTGGGCGCCGCCGGCAGCGGTCGTGGCGCAATAGGCCAGGAGCGCGATGGCTTTGCGCGTGTCCAGGGCAACGGGCTCTCCGTCCAGCTCCAGATAGGGCGCGCCAAATAGGTGCAGTTTCACTTCGGGCATGGCAGCCTATTCTAGCGTAAACGGTGGGAGCAAGAAACTGCAGAGTGCGAAGAAAGCCGCATCGAATTAGCGCGAATTTGCACGAATTTGCACGAATTAAAAGAGAGAATTTGTGTTAATTCGCAATAATTCGGTGCAAAGCCAGCTAGCATCGTGTTTACCGGGTTGCGCGGTTGTCTGGCACTTTGTGATAATGGCTGATGATGAACGAGCTTTTACTGACGTATTATGGTGACGATTTTACGGGATCTACGGACGCGCTGGAGGCGCTGAGTCGCGGCGGTGTGCGCACGGTGCTATTTATGGAGCCGCCGACGCGCGAACTAGTTGAGCAGTACCTGGTGATGCCGCGAAGCGCCGGGAGCCCTTTGGGGCCGCAGGCGCCGCTGGCAATTGGCTTGGCGGGCATGAGCCGGGCTATGTCGCCGGAGGAGATGAACGAGGCGCTGCCGCCGGCATTCGAGGCACTCAAAGCGTTGGGCGCCCCGCTGTGTCACTACAAGGTGTGCTCTACGTTCGATTCCGCGCCGCACATAGGCAGCATCGGGCGGGCGACGGAGATTGGTCGCCGGGTTTTTGGGGCGCCGTTTATTCCCCTGGTCGTCGGCGCGCCGGCCCTGGAACGATATGTGCTGTTTGGCAATCACTTTGCCACGGTCGGGGATAAGACGTACCGGCTGGACCGCCATCCGACCATGAGCCGCCATCCAGTGACGCCGATGGACGAGAGCGACCTGCGCCGTCACCTGGCGCGGCAGACGTCCCTGAAAATGGGGCTGGTGGACGTGCTGGCGCTAAACGGGCCGGAGGGGCAAGCGGAAAAGGTGTTACAAAAGGCGGTGGGCGACGGGGCCGAAGTTGTGTTGTTTGACACGTTGACAGAAGCGCATGAGAAGCGCATCGGCCGTCTGCTGTGGGAGGCGGCTGAGAACACGCCGCTTTTCGTGGTCGGCTCTTCGGGCGTAGAGTACGCGCTGGCGGCGCATTGGCAACAGTTTAAAAGCAGTTTCTCGAAACTGCCGTCGGGCGTGGTTGCGCAAGCGGCGGGGTTTGACCCGCCGTCTAAAGTGCCCAACGTGCTGGTGATGTCCGGCAGCGCTTCGCCGGTGACGGCGGAGCAGATCCGGTGGGCCGTGCGCCACGGCTTTGTGGGTTTGCGCCTGGACGTGGCGCGACTTGTGGATGCT
>CAYSMQ010000591.1:0-2566 GCA_964432035.1 uncultured Ardenticatenaceae bacterium | reverse complement strand
CGTCAACTAACAATGGTGGATTTTCTTGCCCATGGTAGCCCCGCCACCCCCACCCCCCCAATACTCAACAAGAACCCCACATACAGCCACCCGCCCGGTCCCGACCAATCAATCTCGCCCCCAAAGCGCAGCAGCGCCGGTAACTGCATCACCGCCAGCAGCGTATAACTCGCTGCAAACGGGCGCAGCCGCCGCCAGTCATCCTCATAAACCGCGTGCGCCGCAATGATCCCAATAGAAAACAACCAGGCGCCAATGGCCCGTCCCGTCAGCGCCGTCAGCGCCCAGGGCCACAGGGACGCTACTGCCAAATGAAAATTCTCAATGTGCACCAGCGTCACGATCAGCGTCAGCACCGTAAACAGCAACACCGCCGGTACCGCAATGCGCGCGTTGGCCCACACCCCTCGTAGACTGCAAAAGACCTCCTTCTGTAGCGCAATCTATTGTAACGGAGGGCGCGGGTAATTCGCGAACGCCCGCTCAGCTGCAGCACAAGCATTCAGTGCGTCACGTCCATCACCGCGCTCCACACATACCAGGCTCCGAATGGAAGCGCGCTTAAACCATAGCTCATCAGACGCGGCTGCGTCATTTCGTCCAGCAGCAAGGGCGGTCCCAAGCCCATCACAAATGGCATTGCCAATACGATGGCGCAGGATAGGGCGAGGCCCTCAAATGTCTTTTGCTGCCGCAAGGATAACGACAGCGCCAGGACGGCTGTTACCAGGGGAATGAGCCAGGTAAAGGGCGGTCTGACCCCAAACACAGCCAATCTCCCTGCGGTGTGCATTGGCGCGAATCCGGCAGGATCGTAAAGCACGAAGGGTAATGTAACCATCACAAAAGTCAGCGCAACGGCCAGGAGGAGGAAGAAGGCACGGCTTACCCCTTCTCGCCGGGATAGGAAGGCAAAGACGAGCGGCAACACCAACAAAAAATGTGCGCGTGAAGCCAGGCCAAGCCCCAGGAGAACGGCGACCGCTAATCGCCTATGAAAGTTGACATTTGTGAGGCACAGTAGCAACACAAAGATGAAAACGTAGATGCTGTTAGCCAGAAGGTCACTCCCGGTGAAAATCTCGCGCAGAACGATGGGCGCGCTGGCCAGGATAAACCACAAGAAGAGCAACGCATGGCGCACACGCCCCATGCACCACCCGACAATACCCGCCAATGCCGCAAGCCAGAAGAAGTTTTGATAAGCGCTGTCTCCCAGTAGAACAAAAGGTGCGCTCAACATTAACGAGCCGGGCAAGGGACTGATCGGATTGTCCAGGTAGGTTCGCGCATAGTACGGATAGCGTCCGCGCAGGAGCTCCCGCACGGCGATGTTAAGCGCATCGTCGCGGTCACTGCCACCCCCAATGATTCCGGCGTCCGCCCGCGGAAAGAAGTAGATGAATCCGGCCAGGAGGATCAGGAAGGTGAACAGCAGTAGGATAAGGACAAGGGGCCGCTTAAAGTAAGACGTCAGGTGGTTGTGGAAACGCTGCCATGCGACGAAGAACAGCACGGCCAGCAAGACGTACAGACCAAAACCGGGCCATCCAAAAAATCTGTAGACGGTGTGCCACGACGGTGAGAGCAGGAAGAGAACAAATGCCAACAGTGGCAATAGCGTGGTAGATTGCAAACGACCTCCTTTTGGAATGCAATTGTGTTGATCGCTACCGGCTAGCCACCGGCGCTCCACACACAAGGCCACGTCCTCGTCAACACCTCAAACCCCACCCGCTGCAGAATGGGCCGGCTCATCGCACTGGCGTCCGTCGTCACAAAGTGATACCCGCGCTTCGCCGCCTCCCTCAGCCGCGCCGCCAGCACCGCCGTGTACAGCCCGCGCTGCCGCTGCTCCGGCGTGGTCGAGCCGCCATAGAGCGAGGCAAACTGGCTGCGCGGATGAAAATAAATCCAACCCGCGCACGCCGGCTCCCCGTCCACAGTCGCCACGTACACGCTCAAATAATCGGGCACGGCCATTTCCGCCCCCAGCCGCTCCGCCAGCCAGCCAAAATCCTCCTGCCACACCCGTTCCTCAATAGCCTGCACATCCGCCAGCTGCGCCGCGCTCTGCAGCCGCCGCACGGTCACCTCCTGCGGCTGCCCCGCCAACGTGCGCGTCGCCGCCGCCCAGGCTGCCCTGTCCTGCACGTCCAGCACCAGCACCGTCTCCTCCTCCTCCACCTCAAACCCCCGCGCCGCCAGCCGCTGGCGCAAATCAGACGGCTCGTCATGGGCGTACACCTTCCACTCCACCTCCCCCAGCGGCCCAAAATAGGCCTGCTCCTCCGCAATCACCGCCTCCACGTCCGCCCCGCGCAAGTCGCTATACAGGATAAAATGCCGCTCGCCCGTCTCGCTCACAAAGCGAATCACGTGCCGCCGCCGCTCCTTATGCGCGTCCGGAAACTCGATCTCCATCCGCTGCTCCCGGTCAAACCATGCCAGCATATCGTCCCTTTCCATCGCCTGCTCACAACCTCCTAAATAGAATTTCCCCCCAATCATCACTCGCTTTTCCCCACCCGGCAACAAAATCACTGGCCAAAAATTCACCAGGCCT
>CAYSMQ010000590.1:0-2568 GCA_964432035.1 uncultured Ardenticatenaceae bacterium | reverse complement strand
GTCGCCTATCCCGTCTACACTATCCTGCGTGTCAGCTTTTCGGACGAGGGCGCCATTTCCCTCGCCAATTACGTCCGCTTCTTTACCAGCGATTACTTCCTGCACACCCTTTATAACACCCTCACGATAAGCGCCATCGTTACCATCGGAGCTGTCGCATTGGGTTTTGTTTTTGCATTTGCCATCACCCGCACGCCGATCCGGGCCAAGAACTTTTTCATGCTGGTCAGCATTCTGCCCTTAATCACCCCGCCATTTTTCACGGCTTTTGCTTTTATTCTACTTTTCGGCCGTCAAGGGCTCTTTAACCGTGTGCTTTACAGTCTCTTTGAATTCCGCTGGCTGGTATATGGATGGGATGGTGTGATTCTGGCACTGATTGTGACGCTATATCCCATTGCTTTCTTGAATTTGGTTGCCGCGCTCAGCGGCGTCGATCCACGCCTGGAAGAAGCAGCTGAAGATATGGGCGCCTCTTTCTGGACTGTCATGCGCCGCATTACACTGCCGCTGCTAACCCCGGCGCTCTTCAGTTCTGCCCTCTTAGTCTTCATGTTTAGCATCAGTGCCTTTGGTATTCCCGCGCTGTTAGGCAGCGCCGGTCTCTTCTGGGGCGACGCTTCCATGCTGGCGCCCGAAGCATTTATCCAGATTCTAGGTGTGTTCAACTGGGAAATGGGCACCACGATTGCCGTGGTTATGCTCGTACCCAGCTTCTTCCTCTACCTGGGCCAGGGCTGGTACATGCGCCGCCGCTCATATATCACGGTGACGGGCATTCCAACTTCGTTCACTGCGCGGCCAACGCCTCGAGTGCTCTCGCGCGTCATCTTTATTATTTGTCTCTTCGTCGCCGTTGTCGTCCTGGCCCTCTATCTCGTCATTTTTGCCGGCGCCATCACCAGGACGTGGGGCGTCGACTACAGCCTGAGCACCAGACATCTTGAATTAATGTACGATCGCGGCGCGCAGTCAATTCGCAATAGCCTGCTTCTTAGTCTCGGCGGTGGAGGTATCGCGGCGGGCCTGGGTGTGATCATCGCTTTCATGCTCGGCCGCTGGCGCTTCCCGGGCAACCGCGTCATCTCCTTTATGGCCATGTTGCCCTATGCCTTGCCCGGGTTGGCGATGGGTCTTGGCTTTGCCGCCGGCTTTAACGTAGGCCCCGTTATTCTGTCGGGCACCTGGATGATAATCCTCATTGACTATGCCATCCGCCGCATGCCCTTCAGCATCGAGAGCAGCACGGCCGCGCTCAAGCAAATAGACGTTAACCTTGAGGAAGCGGCATCGGACATGGGTGCCAACTGGCCCGTTGTCTTTCGCCGCATCACCTTACCGCTCCTGCAACCCACTTTCGTCGCCGCTTTCGCCTTCGCTTTCATTAAAGCCATGACTGATATCACCTCGGTAATATTTCTTGTTTCGCCGCGCTGGAAGCTGATGTCGGTGGACATCTACAATTACATTTCTGCCGGTCGTCTTGGCGTCGCCGCCGCGATGTCGTCCGTCATGGTCATCGTCGTCTTGCTCGTCATTGCCGTCGTCTGGAAGCTGAGCGGGTTAGGTTATCGCATGTTCAAATTGTAATTCGGCGTCCGAGCAGCGACTTCGCGTTATCGGCGCCGCTTGAAATCGTTATAATCTGTGTAGCAATGAGTGAAAAAGAAGAGATGACGCTCCAGCAAAGTGTTGTTCACAGCGAACCGTTACGGTTAGTCAACCTTACCAAGCGCTTTGGTTCGCTCGTCGCCGTCAAATCGTTGCAGTTGGTGGCCGAACCCGGCCGGATAACAACGCTGCTTGGTCCCTCTGGCTGTGGCAAGACGACCACCTTGCGCCTCGTCGCCGGCTTCTATACGCCCGACGAAGGCGAGATTTACATCGGCAATGAGCGCATTACCGATCTGCCGCCATACAAGCGCCCCACCCGCACGGTCTTTCAGAATTACGCGCTCTTTCCACACATGACCGTGTTCCAGAACGTGGCCTTCGGCCTGGAGCTGCAGAAAATACCGGCTAGTGAAAGAAAGGTTCGTGTGGATGAAGCCCTGGAAATGGTCGGTCTCGCCGGTCTCGGTGACCGGCAACCGGGACAGCTATCTGGCGGACAACAACAACGGGTGGCCCTGGCGCGCGCCCTTATTACGCGGCCCAAACTCCTCCTGCTTGACGAACCTCTCAGCAATTTGGATGCCAAGCTGCGCATAACCATGCGCGACGAAATCCGCCGCCTGCAGCGCAGCCTTGGCATTACCGTTGTCTACGTCACGCACGACCAGGAAGAGGCTCTCAGCCTTTCCGATAAGGTTGCGGTCCTCGACCGCGGTGAGCTGTTGCAGCTAGGCACGCCGGCTGAGGTCTACGAACTACCGGCGTCGCGCTTTGTGGCCCAATTTCTTGGCCTTAGTAACTTCCTGCAGGGCGAAGTTCTCGATGTCCAAAATGGTCACGCCGCCGTGAGAATTGGTGAGCATGTTACCAGAGTACGCGCCCGCGGTGACACAAAACCGGAGGCGAACGCCGTCGTTTCCGTTCGTCCGGAAAACCTACTCGTCTCACGCGATA
>CAYSMQ010000589.1:0-2600 GCA_964432035.1 uncultured Ardenticatenaceae bacterium | reverse complement strand
TTCAATAATTAGTACCCTTTCCCCATCGCCGTCGCTCCCGTCGCCCCTGGCTCCCTCCTGCGTCGCCAGCCCCTCATACTGCGCCACAATACGCCGCGCCAACCGCCTTCCCGAGCGGCACGCCACAATCAACAACTCGCCCCGCGCAGAAACCTTCGGCAAAGCCAACTCCTTCGAGGCTCAAATCCAACACAGTCCTCCCACATTGTACGAAACCGCTCCTACATTTGCACACTCGCCGTCCGTCCCCGCGCTAGTGGTGAGCGACTTCTTAATCCAGGAGAATTCGCGCCCAGCTTATCTGTTAGCCTTCGATGCAAAAAACGACTATCCATTCGACCCCCCAAAAAATTCGCCCAATTCGCACAATTCGTGGCAAAAACCTCCCCTACAACCCCAACGTCTACTCCAACAACTGCGCCAGCAACAACTTTAACTCATCCATTCCTACCGGCTTCTCCGCCCACGCCACCCCGGGTCGCGCCGCCAGCGATGATCCCGCGTGCGGCATCGGATAGCCCGTCACGATCAACATCTTTCCCCCGTACGCTTTTGTCTTGAGCGTTTCATAAAGCTCCAGGGCGTTCATTCCGGGCATCACAAGGTCGCTTACCACCAGATCAATTACTGTCTCAGCACGATTCGCAATGTCTAGCGCCTCCCCCGCCTCCGCGGCCGCAAAAACCTGGTAACCCAATGCATTTATTGCGTCGGTCATCGCCGCCCTAACAAATTCGTTGTCTTCCACTAAAAGTATCGTCGCCCGCACAGAAGCACCATGATGAGCCTGGGACTCCGCCTCTATCATAAGTATTTGCTTATCCTATTCCACTACACACATCTTGGATTATTTTGCTGCTAGTGTACTACATTTGGCTACGCCGCACCGTTTCTCTTATACTCTCTAGCAACTGGTCCAACATAGGAGTTGTGCGATGCTAAAACGAACCCTTGGCAAAAGTGGTCTTGAAGTAAGCGCCCTGGGCATGGGCTGTTGGGCCATCGGCGGTCCCTGGGACTGGGCCCAGCCCGGAGAGGAACGCCGCCCCGCCGGTTGGGGCCACATTGACGACGACGAATCCATCCGCGCCATCCACGCCGCGCTGGGTACCGGCATCACCTTCTTCGACACCGCCGCCAACTACGGCGCGGGCCACAGCGAAGAGGTACTCGGCCGCGCGCTGCAGGGCCGTCGCCACGACGTCGTCATTGCCACCAAATTTGGCCACATCGTCGACGAAGCCCAAAAAACCGTCTACCTAGACGAAGACCAGATCCTGCCCAATGTGCGCGGCGACGTCGAAAACAGCCTGCGCCGCCTGCAAACCGACTACATCGACATCTACCAGCTGCACGAAGGCGGCTACAATCCAGAGCGCGCCCCGACCCTGCGCGACGTGCTCGAGGACCTGGTGCAGGAAGGCAAGATTCGCTGGTATGGGTGGAGCACCGACCTTGTGGACCGCGCCCAAATCTTCGCCCCCGGCGAGCACTGTACCAGCATCCAGTTTCGCCTGAACGCCGTTTTCGACAACGTCGAAATGCGCCAGCTTTGCCACCGCTATGACCTTGCCGGTATCAACAAGGATCCGCTCAACAAAGGCATCCTTACCGGCAAATTCACCACCGAATCCACCTTCCCCGCCGACGACATACGCTCCCAGGTCAGCTTTGACGAAGACCGCATCGCCCGCCGCCTTGCCACCGTCGAAGCCCTACGCCCTATCCTCACCTCCGGCGGGCGCACCATGGCCCAGGGCGCCATCGCCTACATCTGGGCCCTCGACGAGCGCATGGTCCCCATCCCCGGTTTCAAAACCGTGGAACAAGTTCGCGACAACGCCGGCGCCATGGAATTCGGCCCCCTCTCCCACGAACAAGCGCGCCAGGTACAGGCCATTGTCGCCGAATATGAAGGCCGCTAGTCCAGCTCCACCCCCACCAAACTCGCAATCACCCCAATCTCCCCCACATGCTGGTACGGGTGCGTCAGGCCAAACAGGAACAGACACTTGCCCTTCGACCATCCCGTATAGTTCGCCACAAAGCCCTCCGCGTCCACGTGCGCCAGCCCCTCGTCCACCACAATCTTCCGCACTTGCCTCTCCGTCATCACCTCGTCCAACGCCACACCGCCCAACGCGCCCACAATCTCCCGCGTGCGCGCCTCCACCGCATTCATATAGCCCTGTAACCCCGCCAAATCGATCCGCTCGCTCAGCTCATCCACCTCCGCCAGCGTCATCTCGCTCCCATGATGCCGCCACGGAACGTTCATGCGCGCCATCCACGGCTCCTCGTCCAAAACCTGCACGCCGTCCACCACAAAACGGTTCAGCCCCGCGTCCTCCGACCGCGCCATGTGCCACAGATTCCAGGCAATCGAATTCACTTGCGCGTGCGGCCGGGCGCGCATCTGCTGCGGCGACACCCGCTCCCAGAAATAGGCCAGATAAAACTCGTAAAGCGGATCATAGCGCTGCAAAAAAAGGTCTGAAATATCCATTCTGAGTATCCAAGATTATGCAACCGGCAACCGCTCATCATCGCGCCGCAACAGGCGCCGCCACCGCTCCCGCAGCTCACTAAGTCGCGCCTGG
>CAYSMQ010000588.1:0-2604 GCA_964432035.1 uncultured Ardenticatenaceae bacterium | reverse complement strand
CGGATCGTCCACGTCGCCCAGCAGTGCAGCGCCCAGCCGGTTCATGTTGACGCGTCTTCCCGGCGGCGGGCATTCAGCCTTGTGTCCTACCGTCGCCGCGTCCCATTGTAGATAACCGCTTGTGGAGTAGGCCAGACCGCCGCCTAGTCGCCCATACTGCCCTGTGATAGCGGGCAGCGCCAATATGGCGCGCACGTTTTGCCCACCGTTGAGGTTGCGGTTGATGCCATCGGCAATCTTGATCAGCGCCGGCCCCTCTGCTGCGTACAGTCGCGCCAGCCGCCATAGATCGTCTTCCGGTAGCCCGGTGATGCGTGCCACTCTTTGCGGGGGGTAATCTGCCAAACGCCGGCGAAGCCGGGGCCAACCAACGGTGTTCGCCTCCAGCCAGCCCTCGTCGTGGCAGTTTTCCTTCACCAAAATATGCGCCAATCCCAGCGCCAGCGCCCCGTCCGTCCCCGGAATAGGCGCCAGGTGCCAATCGGCCCAGCGCGCCGTGCGCGTGCGGCGCGGATCGATGACCACCAGTTTCGTGCCCTTACGCTGCGCGTCGCGCAAGTGTGGCATAAAGTGGGGCGCCGTGCTGGCAGGGTTGTGACCCCAGATGATAAGCAAGCGGCTATGCACCACGTCTTCATAGGCCGGAGCCCACCGCGCGCCCAGGGTCAACTCCACCGCCTGTTCTGCGGCAGCGCCGCAGATGCTGCGCTCTAACGTTCCCGCGCCCAGCCGGTTCCAAAAGCGCTCGCTACTCACCGTCATCTGTACCAGGCCCAGCGTTCCGCTGTAGCTATAGGGCAAAATAGCATCGGCGCCGTACCGAGCAATAATCTCGCGCCAGCGCTCGCCGATAGTTTGTAGGGCCTCCTGCCAACTGACGCGGCGCCACTGCCCGGCCCCCTTGGCGCCCACGCGCTGCAACGGATAGCGCAACCGCTCCGGGTGGTAGACGTGTTCCAGGTACGGGCGTACCTTGGCGCACAACCAACCCTGTGTCACCGGGTGCTGCGCGTCTCCGTAAAAATTCACGGCGCGCCCATCGACAACCTCAGTTATCACACCACAGGTGTCGGGACAATCGTGCGGACAAGCACCGCTAATAAGCTGAACTTCTTGCGCCATAGTCAAATAGATTTCTCTCGTCGCCGTGACGTCATGCCTTACCGCCGTCAGCCGTCAGCCGTCTGCGGTCCGCCATGTGCGGACCTTCACTGCGGCCTCTCAAACGTATGCTGGTGAATAATCGTCTGCCGCGGCAAGACGTGCACAAATCCATATCCCGGCGAATGCTGCGCATCGTAACGAACCTCGACGTCGTCGGGCCAGGCCGCGAATTGTGAAAAGACGCTGGCAATGCTGGCATAAAGCATGCCGTCGCGCACCGTTTGCATGTTCTGATGGACGTGCCCGTGGAAAACGGCGCGCGGACGCGCCGCGGCATCCACCAATATCCGGTGGAACGCGGGCCCGTTTAGCGTGAGCATGTTCTCGTCCATCCACACTGAGTTGAGCGGGAATATGGGATAGTGTGTAAAGACCATGTCCGGCGCCGCGTCTCGCTGGCATTCTTGGCGGACGATTTGTAGCTGGCGCCCCGAGAAAAGGCCGTGCGGGTCAATTTCGTCTGGGCCCCGGGCATCGACGACCAGAAAACGGTACCCTTTTGCCTCAAAGGCGTACGTCAACAGATCACGGTCTGGCGCCAGATCCTGCCGTGGGCCCATGGGCAAAAAGTGGTGAATGTCGCGCGCGCGATCGTGATTGCCCACCACGTAATAGATGGGCGGCTCCAACGAAGCAAACGTCTGGGCTGCCAGCCGGTAGGCCTCGGGATCCGGATCGTAGACAACGTCCCCTGTGTGCACGACAAAGTCGGGTCGTTGTGGCAACCTGTTAATGAGTTCCACAACCCGCCGGGCGCACAGGTAGGAGTTGTGTCCGTGCCGTGTGTAATCGACTGTGGGCCCGATGTGCGTGTCACTAATGTGAACGAAGTAGGCCGTCTCGGCAGACATTCAGACCTTAGGGCATGGCTACAACTGAGCTGCCGATAGATTCGACCAACGCGGCGACCGTCTCGTTCATCAGGGCAAAGTAGCCGGATGGCGCAACGCCAATCCACACGATGAAGAGCAAGAACGAAAGTATGATCGCCAGCTGGCCCCAGTTCACGTCCTGCAAGGCCTGGTTCTCGGGGTTATCCAGCGGACCCATGAACACGCGCTGGTACATCCACAGCAAGTACACGGCGGCTAGGATAACGCCCGTCGTGGCAAATGCCGTATAGATCCAGGGGTAGGGGCCTAGCGAATCGGCGCCCATCGAGCCCATAAGAATGGTGAACTCGCCGACGAAGCCGTTCAGCCCGGGGAGCCCCATACTAGACAGGGTAATGATCAGCGTCAAAGCGCTGAAGATGGGCATCGCGCGCCAGATGCCGCCGAACTCGGACATCTCGCGCGTGTGGCGTTTCTCGTAGATGATGCCGACAAGGTAGAAGAGGGCGCCCGTGCTCAGGCCGTGGTTGACGCCCTGCAAGATGGCGCCCTGCAAGCCTAGGTTATTCAGCGAAAAGATACCCAGCATGACAAAGCCCAGGTGGCT
>CAYSMQ010000587.1:0-2606 GCA_964432035.1 uncultured Ardenticatenaceae bacterium | reverse complement strand
GCCGCCCGCGGCTTTTCCCCGCAGACATTGGCACAAATGCGTTTTGAACCCGGCGAAGGCGTCGTCGGCCGGGTGGCGCTTAGCGGAGAGCCCGCCGTTGTGGAAGATGCAGACCTTGAGCCACGCACGGCGCGGCGTGTGACTGACGCCGAGCACATCCGCTCCTATATTCACCTGCCGTTGCAGTTGAACGGTGAAGTTTTCGGCGTCTTTAACGTCAGCTACCTGGAACCGCGCGCCTTCGACGACGAGGACTGCCGGCTGTTCACGGCGCTGGCGCAACGCGCTGCCCTGGCCATCGAGAATGCCCGCCTTTACCGCGCTGCCGAGCGACGGGCCGACGAGGCCCAGACGCTGATCAACGTACAACGGGCTATCACCAGCAACCGCGAGCGGACCCTTATCCTACAGCTGATCGCAGACGAGGCCCGTCGCCTGACGGAGGCGCAGCGCACAATTGTCTTCATGCGCCGCGACGGGGTGCTGGAAATTTCGGTCCTGTCCGGATACGAAGATGACGCGCTGTTGGGCTATCGCATGTCGCTGCAGGACTCGCTGTCGGGCCGGGCGCTACGCGCGGGTCGCCCGTTTCGTACGGCCGATGCGCGGCTGGACCCGGATGTCAACCAGGAGGCCGTGCGCCAGACCGGCGCGCGCTCTGTGCTCACCGTGCCCCTGCTCTCGGGCGGCGAGGCCCTGGGCGCCATCACGGCCCTGAACAAGGAACCCGGCGACGGCGGCTTTGACGACGAGGACGAACACGTGATGCAAATGCTGGCGGCGGGCGCCGTCGTTGCCCTGGAAAATGCGCGGCTCTTTGAGGAAGAACAAGACCGTCGTCGCGTCGCCGAAGGTCTGCGCGATCTGCTGTCGGTTGTCAATGCCAACGCACCCTTACAGGAAACGCTGCAGTATATCGTCAACCAGGCCGTGCGCGTGCTCGACGCCGATGCGGGCATCCTCTTTCGCCTTGATCCACAAGAAGAAAACATCGTCATCGAGGCCGCGGCCCAACTGCCGCATGATTTGCAGCAATTGCGCGTGCTACCGCTTGTGGATTCCGCCGCCAATCGCGCTTCCTTGCGACGGGAGCCGGCTACGATTCCCGACCTTCGCGCCGACATGGCGCGAGAGGCCGAGGCGCTCGCCGATCTGGCGCCCGAATACCGCCGCTGGCTGGAAGATCTGGCCGAGGAGTTTGGTGCCTATCTCTCGGTGCCTTTCGTGGTGAACGACGCAGTGCACGGTGACATTACGCTTTATTACAAGCACCCGCGCACGTTTAGCGAGGAAGACATCAGCCTGGCAGTGGCCTTTGGTGAGCAGGCCTCGCTGGTGGTGGAGAATGCCCACCTGCGCCTGCAGGCCGAAGCCAGCGCCGCCAGCGAAGAACGCACCCGCCTGGCGCGCGAGCTGCACGACGCCGTGACGCAAACGCTCTTTTCGGCCAGTCTCATCGCGGAGGTTACGCCGCGGCTGTGGGAGAAAGATCCGGAGCAGGGTCGCTTGCGCTTGGATGAGTTGCGCGAGCTGACGCGCGGCGCGCTGGCAGAGATGCGCACTCTCTTGCTTGAACTACGGCCGGACACGCTCACAGAATCGAGCCTACCCGACCTGCTGCGCCAGCTCTCAGAAGCGGTTACAGGTCGCTCGCGCCTGCCAGTGGCGCTCAATGTGCAGGGCGACCCGGAACTCCCGCCTAAGGTGCAGGTCGTATTCTATCGCGTGGCGCAAGAAGCGCTCAATAACATCGCCAAGCACGCGGGCGCGGACCAGGTGCACATCGACCTGGCCTGCACGCCGCAGCAAATTCGCCTGACGATCACCGACGATGGTCGCGGCTTCGAACAAAATCAGGTAGCTCCCAACTCCCTGGGGTTAAGTATCATGCGCGAGCGCGCGGCCGAAATCGGCGCTATGCTCGACCTATCGAGCACCGTGGGACAAGGGACCACGGTACGCTGCACGTGGCCCGTCCCGTGAGAAATCGGATGTCTTTGCGATAACGCTGCCTACGCGACGCGCGCGCCGAGAGATCCGATTTAGGCGAGAAGCCCCTATCCGTTCTGGCCCTTACGTTTGTTCACCTCATCCAATACCGTTTCCGCCCTCTCTCTGGTCAGACCCAGCTGCTCGGCCTGCGGCATAGAGAGAATCGTGTTCAGCGACATGCCTCGCGCCATGCCCACCATGGGATTGTCGGAGACGCCCGGCAGATGCTTGTCCAGCACCTCCTTGGCCTGGGGATCATCTAGAATATCGCCGAGCGTAGTGTCTAACGTGTAAGCCATTGGGACCTCCTGTGTCCAACGATGAAAGTGATTTGATTTGAGTTAGGCAACCGGCTGCGGCGCGGGCGATTCTTCTTCGCCGCTTTCCATGCGGCCGGCCGTGCCTCTGTACAGCTCCCACCCTTGCGAAAAAACAACAATCTGGATGGTAAGCAGCCAAAGTAGGAAAAGCGTCAATCCCAGAGCCACGCCGTCGAGAATGGGCGTGAGGTTGCTCTGAAGATCGGTCAGGATCGGTTCCAGATTGCCCACGGACGTCTGCGACTGCGCCGCCATCTCCTCGTACTCAGTCAGGCTCTCGGAGATGCGCTCCAC
>CAYSMQ010000586.1:0-2608 GCA_964432035.1 uncultured Ardenticatenaceae bacterium | reverse complement strand
TGCTTGGATAAGCACTACTGCAATGCACAATTTGCTACCTGAGTTTAGTTGCGAGATCTTTCAACTCAATCGACGCCAGAATCTGAAACTGCTTGCCTTCCTGGACTTGCGAGAGGGTGACACGGCGGGCGGTGTAGAGGTGTTGGCCCTGGTGATGGCCGTTGACGTAGATGTCATTAGGGGAGGAGATGGCTTCGAGGGCGGTGACGTGGGGGCGCCAGTCGTCGTTGCAGGGGTAGTGTGGCGCCATGCCTGCCTGACGAAGCGCGTAGTGCACAGTGCGAGCGAAGTTCCACATAGGAGTCGACCGTCGTAGGTCCCAGCGCAGGACGCAAAATTCCCAGAAGGGGTGTTCGACGAGCTCGAGGCGGTGGGCATGGACGGGGAAAGGGGCGATAGGGGCGAGGTTCGTTTGCAGGGCTTCGACGACGCGCAGCAGTTGGCTGGGGTCGGGGAGGGCGAAACGTTGGCAGGTGAAGTGAATGCGCTGTTGGGGGGTTCCGCCGTAGTGGCTCTGCAATTCTCCTTGCAGGTTGCGGACAATGGGGATTTCGGGGGCGTTCGGCTCAAGTAGAATACAAACATCACCGGGACGTGCGACACGTGGGGCATGCTTCATCGTGACCTTCCTCCTCTTATGGAGAGCGAGCGCGCATCGAGGGTGCGCGAAACAACTCTAACGACTTGCGACCAGCGACAGAATCAGAACAGGTGCACTGGAACCTTCATCCGCGCAGAATACTAACAGGGTTGCGGGGAGAGATCACACTGTTATGAGAGGGTGATTAGTGGGTTAGGACGGCTCGGCTGGGCTGGGCCGCGGGTTCACTAGAGTGGCGCCACGGCTGCATAGTACTAAACTCCTAGATCCAATGGGAGCGTGTCCAGAATCTCAAACTGGCGCGTGGCTACAATGCGTGAGAGCGCGAGATGGCTGCCGGTAAAGAGATACCGGGGCGATGCAAAGGTTTCGACGTCTGTTTCAACAGCAGAGGCGTCAATTTCCTCGAGCGCGGTGAGCGTGGAAGGTACCCAGCCTGCTGAATAGTGATAGTGAGGCGTAATGGAGACGGCGGTGCAAGCGGCTTCTAAGCAGGCCAGAAATTGTTTGAGTGCGGAGGTCTTTTCAATTTGCCAGCGCAACAAGGTCATCTGCCAGAACTCGTGTGAAAGGAGAATGACAGATGTGGCTGTAATGCGCGGGCGTTCGATGCCTTCCAGTTCCCGGCGCAAGGTTCGTTTTAGGCGCCGTAATGTCTCCTCGTTCTGAGCTTCCTTGCGCTGGAAAGTAAGGTGCACGCGCTCCTGGGGTCGCCCACCTATTTTTTCTTGTAGATAATGTTTTAGAGGCCTCAGATTAGGCATCTCCGCTTCAGATGGTTCCAGCAAGATGCAGATGTCGCCGGGACGGGCCACGGGCGGTGGGTTCGTCAAACCTTCTCCATCGTGCTATTCACGCAGCGCCCGCCACACGCGCTCTGGCGTGTAGGGAATCTGGCGGATCCAGACGCCGGTGGCGTCGTAGATGGCGCTGGCGAGGGCGGGAGCGACGCCGTCCTTGGGGATCTCGGCGATTGCTTTGGCGCCGAAGGGGCCGCTGGGTTCGACGGTCTGCACGAGGATGACGTCCATTTCGGGCATTTCGTCGGCGCGGTAGATCTTGTAGGGGCCGAAGCTGGGATTGACCATGCGGCCGTCTTCGTCGTAGGCCATCTCTTCGCAGTGGGCGTAGCCCAGGGCCTGCGTCATGCCGCCTTCGACCTGCCCGCTGGCGGTGATAGGGTTGATGGCCACGCCGCAGTCGACGGCCATGACCAGTTTCGTGACGGTGACCTGGCCCGTTTCGGTGTCGACTTCTACTTCGGCAAATTGGCCGGCGAAGGGCGGCGGCGACTCGTGGCTGACGTAGCTGGCGGTGCCCATGATCTGGCGCTGGTCGAGCTGGTGTAGCGAGTGCAGGGCCAGCTCCTGCAGCGTGACGGAGCGGCCGTCGGGGGCGATGGCGCGGCGGTCGCGTAGCTCGACGCCGGACCAGTCGTCAAGGTCTAGCATGAGGCCGGCGCGCTCTTTGATCTGCTCGCGCACCATCTCGGCCGCTTTCTTGACGGCGGTGCCGGAGATGTAGGTGGTGCTGGAGGCGTAGGCGCCGGTGTCGAAGGGCGTCATGTCGGTGTCGCTGGAGTAGATGATGATGTCCCGGAGAGGTACGCCCAATACTTCGGCGGCGATTTGGGAGAGGACGGTGTCGGAGCCGGTGCCCAGGTCGGTGGCGCCGACGAGCACGTTGAAGCTGCCGTCGTCGTTGATCTTGATGCTGGCGCCGCCCATGTCCAGGCCGGGGATGGCGGTGCCGTGCATGCAGACGGCCATGCCCAGGCCGCGGCGCAGGTGGGGTTTGCCGGGCACGGTGTGCCAGTCGGGGTCGTGCCGTTTGCGCCAGCCGATGGCCTGCATGCCCTGGGCGATGCACTCGTCGAGGCCGCTGCTGAGGATGACGGGGACTTCGGTGACGTTGTCCGCTTCACCCTCACCCAGGTGGGGGGCGATGTCCAGGGGATCGCCGACGCGCACCCAGTTCTTGGACTTGAACTCTATAACGTCCATCTCC
>CAYSMQ010000585.1:0-2656 GCA_964432035.1 uncultured Ardenticatenaceae bacterium | reverse complement strand
CGATGAGCGCGTCGATTTGTTGCGAGCGCCAAAGGCGATCGGGGAAGTGCAGTATGTGAATCCGGAACCGATAGAGCAAGAGACCGAACAGCTGCGGCAATTGCTGTCTGGCTTCAGGGGACGCTACAGTCAGGCTTTTGTCTCAGCGCCGTCACCGGGTATTGTAGCCGCGGCGATGCAGAATGACTACTATGATGATTTGCCAGACTACGTGAATGCACTGGCGGCGGCGTTGCGCACGGAGTATAAGGCAATTGCGGACGCAGGCTTCATCCTGCAGATTGACGCGCCCGATCTGGCGCTGGAACGGCACACGATGTTCCAGGATAAACCGTTAGACGATTTTCTTGAATTTGTGCGAACCGTGGTCGCCGCCGCCAATCGCACGCTAGAGGGGATTCCACGAGAACAAGTGCGCTTGCACGTGTGTTGGGGCAATTATGAGGGGCCGCATGACAGTGACGTGCCTCTGGAGGATATCTGGCCCGAAGTGTCGAAGCTCCATAGCGGCGCTTTTATGCTTTCCATGGCCAATCCGCGCCACGCGCACGAATATCGCCTGTTTGAAGATCCAGCGTTTCTGGGCGACCGCGTCCTGATTCCGGGGGTCATAGAAACGACTACTAACTATATTGAGCATCCGGAGGTAGTCGCCGACCGCATCGAGCGCGTCGCCAAAACGGTTGGGGATCCACATCGCATTATTGCCGGGACGGATTGCGGTTTCGAGACGGCGGCAGGGTCCAAAATGGTTATCGAAGACGTGGTGTGGCAGAAGTTGCGGTCGCTCTCTGAAGGGGCAGCAATCGCTTCCAAGCGGTTGTTTGGCTAGTGCAGTCCACTTATTCAGTGATAGTGGCGTAGACGAGCACCAAATCGTCTTCGTAGACCGGCGCACTGGACATGAGCGCGCGCCAGCGAGGCAGGTCTAGCTGTTGTTGCTCAAAGTAGCCCTTGTCCAGTATGAGATAACCGACACCCGCAGCGGCTAACTCTTGTAAGGCGGGGCGCGGATCGGCAGGCAGATCAACGGGCGACGAACTCACCGATCCGGCGCGCAACAGGGCGTTGTTCCTCATGAAGCTGAACGCTTCGTTGTCGTGGCGAGATACAACGCCGTTGGTCATCTTGTGTCCGTGTAAGGTCTGAAAATACATGTAGCGCTTATCTGGTTGGCGGCCGGTGGGTAAGATGGCGAGGGCCACGTCGTCGGGCACAGCTTCCAGGTATTGGGTGTAGAATGGGGACGCGGCGGCCGTGTGACGTGGAAAACGGGGTTGACCGTATTCGATGAAGATTAGAGCGGCGAGCAGGAGGGCTACGAACCAACACAACCGCGGAACGCGACGCAGGCGCGTGGCGACTGTGTCCCAGCCATAGGCAACCAGGCTGGCCAGCGCAGCAGACATAAGTACGTTGAGGCGGTGAGTGTGGCGTAGGAGAGGACGGACGGCGTCACTCCATGGCAGTCTGACTCCGATTTCTTCTCGGGCGATGACCGGGTTGGGCCCAATGGCGAACAGGTAGACCACCAGCAAGAATAGAAGCCAGGGCCAGGTATCGCGCAGTCGAAAAACGGACGCGCCGAGCAAGATGAGCGGCACGACGCCAAAGTGCAGGCTGCGGGGGAGGAGGCCCGACCAGTAAGGTTGCACAGCCGCCAGTACATCACTGGGAAGGTTCTCGCCACTGGCAATGACGAAATTCGTGTTAGCGCCAAAAAACGCTTCCTGGAGCAAGGGAAGTAACGGTAGGGCCGCCAGGACGGCGCTGCCAATGCCAAAGAGAATGACGGTGGACAGGGCCTCACGCTTGAGGCGACCGGTTGCGATAGCGAAGCACAGGATGAAGAGGAGCCAGAGTGCGGTCAGTATGAGCATAAGGGTGCTGCAAAGGGCGGCAAGAAGGACGAAGCTGACGGCTATAAGGGCGCGGCGGTTGTCGCGACGGTCGATAGCCTGCAACAGAAAAAGCGCTGACCAGGGCAAGGGCCAGATGCTCACGAGCACAGGGTGCGCCGTCTGCAGGATATTATGACTGTTGAAGGCGAAGACGATGCCTGCCAGCAAGCCTGCCGCCACCGAGCCTGTCAAGTAACGGCCGAAGTGGTACATTGAGAGCCCTGCGAGGACTAAGTGTAACAGGATAGTGGTATTGTAGGCGGCGAGACTGCCGAGAAGCGGCCGCAGAGCCAGCGATACGAATGAAGTCAGGTGGCTAAAACTGTGAAAGTGCAGGCTGATGCCGCGCGGATAGAAGAGGTAATCCGTGTGCCATAGGGAAGTCTGGGTGTCAGTCAGCGCTTTCAGCGTCCACCAATCGGCCCACGGATTGATGAAGACATCCTGATCGTCCCCGATAATGACGCTGTCCAGATGGCTAACTATAGGCCAGGCGAAAACGACCGTAAGCACCACGAATAGAAGCAGTGGAGCGAACGCCCTAAACCAACGGTGCGTGGTTAACCGTGCTGCCCAGGGTGGAACCCAAGAAGTGTGATGCGGTTCTTGCCGCGCGCGCTGAACAGGTGATGAAGCGATGCCGCCATTATAAGCGCGTCGATGTGATCAGGGTACTGACTGTCAATCTTATAGGCCGTCTTTGTGTCAGAAGTATATCCACTCACTTGTGTCCAGATACATGCCGTGCAAAAGCA
>CAYSMQ010000584.1:0-2661 GCA_964432035.1 uncultured Ardenticatenaceae bacterium | reverse complement strand
CGCAACATATAAACAGCATAAAGGGGACCGCTCGAAATTATCGTAAGCTGGCATACGTATGTGGGATGCTGCCTGGAATCGAGGCTCTTACTCGAACTGCTTGGCCATCACGACCAATTCCCTGTAACCGACAGGCGTAAATCTGCTCTGTTCCTCAAATCCTTTCTCCTTGAAGAAGGATAGTATGTCGGTATCAGCAGCAAATTCGCGCGCCCATACGCCACTTGCCTCGAGTGCTTGCAGATCGGCAACAAGTCGGTCATACAGAAGCGCGCCGGTTTTAGTCGGCAGCAATGCCGGATCCATGACGATAAAGATGCGAAAACTGTCGGGGGCTGGTCCCTCTTCGATGGCGCCATAGCCGAGCGCCTGAGCAGTCGCGGCGTCTTCGGCTACGTAATGACGCCGTCGCCCGCTGAACTGCTTTCTGTTTTCCAGCCATTCCAAGTTACCGTCTGCATCCCACGGTAAGGCGGCGTTGGCGAGCTCTAGGATCACCGGCCAATCGTCATCCTGAACAGGTCGCAAGTCCATCTCACAAGCTCCACTTACTATGAGGAGCTACAGGGAAATCCCACCTACTCTTCCTCTTCGACGCGTCCGGTGGCTCCCTCAACCGCGCTCTTTGCTTCGGCGGCGGCCGATGAGTCGACGGATCCTGATTTCTCATCCGTCCACTCAATTTCAACTTCCAGGCTGCGTTTGACGCGGCCGTCGCCCTCTTCCTCTTCTTCGATTTCGATTTCCAACTCCACTTCTTCGGGAATGGTAATCACCACCGTTTCGTCGCCGTCGTCAAAGGCAATCTGCCTGTCGCCTAACCAGTGCGCCAGTTGCTGGAGAAAGTCGACAACCTCAGCAGTGCTGCGGCGCGATTCACTTTCGTAGAGTGTTCTTTCTTCACCCATGCTTAACTCCTCGTGTGTAACTATGGCTCTTGGTAAGGAAACGCTCCCGCATTTTAAGGATACTGCGGATCAAGAAAAAAGCGTAAGATTAAAGATGCATCGTCCTCTTTCTACGCTGCCACAAGCAGTTCTTTCCATGCTCACCGCTCGTGAGACATCCGATTTTTCCAAAAAATCGGATGTCTTGTTGGAATCAGCTCGCCGCCCCTCGACAGATTTAGCTCTGTTTGCACTCACGAAGCAGAAAGTAAACCCCAAGCCTTTTGAACAGTTATCCTGCCAGAAACACCGGAAAGGGTGACGCTCCATGCAGGCGGCGAAGGCATGTCGTCGGGCCAAAAGCGACCAGGTCCACGGCCCAGCTCCAGAATCTTACTTTCTGGTGCAGCGGTCCAGTCGCCATCGCCTTCTGGTAGTGAGGAAACTTTAGACGGTAATTGGAAGGCTCTGATTGATATCAAGGGCAACAATGGTATCTGGACAAGAACGTTACCAATGTCACACTGCCTCCGGTCATAAGCATCTTATAGCATTCTAATTGATTCGTGCCGGTAGGGATAATGTAGGCGCCACGCGGTGAGGATAACACGCGCCTTGCCGCCTGCTTTTTCGGTGGCGCCTAATGCTTCGCGGTAGTTTATGTGACGTTTGCCAGGCGGGCAAGGAGGGCGACTTCATGAATCAGTGTGCCAGATGTAGCATCCCGCTCAAGACGGGACAGGAGCGGAGATGCGTGGGGCTAAGAAGGCGCCGGCGACCGCAACGGAAATGCCGCCACGCCAGGCGACGGACAAGCGAGCCACGAGCCGCCCCTTAATCCCTCTCGACGGCTGTCTACTGATGATCTTGTTTGGCCTGGCGGGTGGCCTGCTTGCAGGCGGTCTCGTCTTTGGTATTTCGCGCATCATCTACCTGATTATTCTCTTTCCTATCGGCATGGGGATGGCGGCCGGCTATTTGATAGCGAAAGCGGTGCGGGTTGGCAAGGTGCGCCACGCGGGGGTGGCAGCACTAGCGGCCGTTGGCACCGGCCTACTCATTTATGGTGCCTTCTGGGTCGGCGAGTATCTTGCCTTTCGCAGTGAGGTACGCGAGTTCATCATGGAGGAGATGGTAGCCGAATTTGGCGAGTCAGACGCACTCGCCGCCAATCAAATCGTGGACCGCTTCCTGGAGGAAGAGGTTGGCAGCGGCGGCGTGGGCGGCTTCGTACTACTCAGCGCCAGGGAGGGCATGGAGCTCGGCCGCATAGGCAGGGGGCAGATGCTTAATATCGGGCAGACGCTGACGTGGATTTACTGGCTGGTGGAGATAGTGATTATCGCCGCTGTGGCAGCCGGTATCGCTATGGACGAAGCGGGACGGCCCTTCTGCACAACGCACGACCGCTGGTACGAACGCAACAAACTGGTGGGCGGCGTGGTGGTGGAGCAGGCGAACACGGCAATGCAACTGCTGCAAACGGGCCAATATACGGAATTGGGCAATCTGCTGAACCCGAAAGCACCCGCACCGAGCCTGGCCTTTTACGCCGCCAGTTGTCGCGATTGCGTCAGCAGTGATCCCGTGCTGACGGTGGCGGCGCTATCGCTGGATTCGCGCAACCGTGTAAAGAGCAAGGACCTGACGAAGCGACCAGTTTCGGCTCAACAGCATGAGGCGCTGTGGAAGGCGGTGCGTCCGGCCGTATAAAAGGTCTTAAAGCCACCATTTTCGTCACCAGATAGTCTGAAAAGGCTCGCCACTTATCTGG
>CAYSMQ010000583.1:0-2681 GCA_964432035.1 uncultured Ardenticatenaceae bacterium | reverse complement strand
CTCTCCTTACCCGCCTATCTTCTGGCAGCGGCTCTGGCGCTCACGCTCAATACCAGCGCCTATATCGCCGAGCTTTTCCGCTCCGGTGTAGGTACGATCCAACGACAACAACTGGATGCCGCGCGCACGCTGGGCGCCGCCCCGGGCGCAGTTTTCTGGAATCTGATCCTACCCCAGGGCCTGCGCGCTGCCTTTCCCGCCATCTCCACGCGCCTCATCCATAACATGAAGAACACCGCCCTGGCCTCTTTTGTCGCCGTTCCCGAGTTCTTCCAAGCCACACAAAGCGCCATCACCGAGACGTTTCGTGCCGTAGAATTCCTGATGCTGGCCACAGCCGCCTACCTGATGCTCTCTCTTAGCTACGCCATTCTGCTAGGCGCCATTGAACGGCGCCTATGCCGGCGACCGCCTCATTCGAGAGGCGGGCATAACACCCTTAACCTCGACGGCGCCATATGAACGAGCAAATGGCTTTTCTATTAGATAACTTGCCAAACCTGCTGTTCGGTTTTCCCGGCCAGCGTCCCGGCGGCCTGCTTGTGAGCATCCTGTTGGCCGTCGTCGCCGTTTTTCTGGGCTTCCTCATTGCCGTCGTGATCGGGGCGGGCAACAGATCGCGCTTGCGAACCGTGCGCTGGCTCTGTTTCCTTTACGTACAGCTCTTCCGCGGCCTGCCGCTCATTTTGTTGCTGTTGCTCGTCCACCAACTGCTGGGAACTGCGCGCCGCCAGGGCCTGGATCTGACCGTGCGTACGTCGGCGCTCGTGGCCCTGACCCTGTACAGCAGCGCCTACCAGGCCGAAATCGTGCGTGCGGGCCTGGAGGCCGTTCCCCAAAAGCTGGTAGAATCGGCGCGCCTCATGGGTAGCACGTCGTGGCAAGCATACCGGCTGGTCAAGCTGCGCTATACAATGCGCGTCATGCTGCCGGCCTTTACCGGTCAGGCCATCAGCCTCTTCAAAGATACCTCGGTCGTCGTTATTCTCGGCGTCGCCGACCTCATGACGGTTGCCCGTACGGCCCTGGGCAGTGACGTGGGCAATGCGCCTTACTGGGTCAGCACCTACCTGCTGGTCGGCGCCCTCTATTTCACCGTCGCCTTCGGTCTTTCACGTTTGGCCTGGCGACTGGAGCGGCACACCAACCGCGGCGATCTGGTCCATTCGCTGGCCAACTATTAATGCTAGAGTGTTGTTTCATGGTAATAGTAGAGAAGAAGAGAATTCTATTCGTCGTCACCCTGGGATTGACCCTGCTGCTCGCCGCTTGCAGCAGCGCCACGGCCAATCAATCGACGGACGAGACTGTGATGGAAGCCGGCGTCGTGCGTATCGGCGTGCGCAACGACAACCCACCCATGAGCTTTGTCGACGAAAGCGGTCAATGGGTCGGCTTCGACGTGGACCTGGCGCGGGCCATGGCCCAACAGTTGGGCGTTGAGCCACAACTGGTGGTCGTCGACGGCACCACGCGCATCAGCTTCCTACAGGAGGGGGAGGTAGATATGTCCATCGCCAGCATGAACCATACACGCAATCGCGATGACGCCATCGATTTCAGCATCACCTACTTTTGGGATAACCAGTCATTCCTGGTCCGCGCTGGCGAATATAACTCGATTGAGGAGCTAATCGGAGAGACGGTGGCAGCCAATGCGGGGAGCTCGGCCATTCCTTCGTGGCAAGAATACGTAGCCAACGCCGGCGGTGATCCACCCGACATTGTGCAGTTTGACGACAAGCTCGCCGCCATGCAATCTCTAAGAGACGGCGGCGTCGAGGGCTACACCGAGGACAATATCACGCTGCTTTCGCTGGCAGCCGGTGACCCCGATCTAGAACTACTTCCCGGCGGTCACAATCCCGTTCAGTTTGGCATCGGCGTTCCCAACGACGACTCCCAATGGCGTGACCGCGTCAACTACGCGCTACAAGAGTTGTGGCTGAGCGGACGTTACCACGAAATCTACGAGCGCTGGTTTGTGGGACCCAATCGCCTCATCGACCTGCCCCTGGGCGGCGAGATGGAAATCTGGCCCTGATATTCTGATGTTATTCTGCGGTGCACCTTCCTCATGACGACGCTGACCCTCTCCGACGTAAGCAAAATTTACGAATCGGGCGTCGTCGCCGTTTCCCATCTCAGCCTGCACGTGGAAAGCGGCGAGCTACTCGTCATTCTGGGCCCATCCGGATGCGGCAAGACCACCACGTTGCGTCTCATCGCCGGCTTGCTCCAGCCTACCAGCGGGGACATTCTGTTCGACGGCAAGTCGGCGCTGGCGCTCCCTCCGGAGAAGCGCGGCGCCGTCATGGTCTTCCAAGAAAACGCACTCTTCCCCTTTAGGACGGTCCGAGAGAACGTGGCCTTTGGGTTGCAGGTGCGCAAGCTTGATCGCGAGGTGATCGGGCGCCGTGTTGCAGAAGCGCTGGACATGGTGCAATTGGCTGATTATGAAGATTATTGGCCCGATCAGTTGTCCGGAGGCCAGAAACAACGCGTTGCCCTGGCGCGGGCGCTCGTCGTCCGGCCCAATCTGCTGCTCATGGACGAGCCGCTCGGCAGCCTGGATCGCGACCTGCGCCAAAACCTGCGACAAATGATCCGCGATTTGCAGCGCGAGGCCAACATTACAACGCTCTTTGTCACACATGACCAGACAGAAGCGGTGGCCATTG